>CALSBD010000040.1:0-12240 GCA_943373055.1 Rhizobium sp. Q54 | reverse complement strand
ATCGTCGCGGTTGTTCTCCATCATTTGCAAGAGGATCTCGATCGCTTCTTGGCCGTAGTCGCGCTCATTGTCGGGCCGATAGAGATAATAGGCTTCGTCGATAAAAAGAACGCCGCCCATCGCGCGCTTTAAGACCTCTTTGGTCTTGGGCGCGGTGTGGCCAATGTATTGGCCGACCAAATCATCGCGCGTTACGCTCACAAGGTGGCCTTTGCGGACATAGCCGAGCCGCTTCAACAGCCCGGCCATCTTGGCGGCCACCGTCGTTTTGCCGGTGCCGGGATTGCCGGTAAAGCTCATGTGCAGCGTTGGCGTTTGGTGCGACAGCCCCAGCGTCTTGCGCGCCCGCTCGACCAAGAGATGCGCCGCGATGTCCCGGATGCGCGCCTTTACCGGGGCGAGCCCGATCATGTCGCGGTCCAGCTCCTCCAACAGCGCGCGCACGCCGGAGCTTTCATACTCCGCGCGCAGGTCGACCCGCTGCGGCGTGGTTTGGTTCTCCATCTCGCCTCTTCCTTGTCATGTGGCGACGGCGCGCGCGCGTTGGAAGCCGCCCGCGCGCCAGGGGGCGTTACTCGCGCACTTGGTGGCCGTAGCGGATCGAGCGGCCATTCACTTCCAGCCGCGACATGCGGATGGTGGGTTCCACCTTGGGTCGGGCGACGATGAAGGACAGGCAGACCGATTCCACGCCGCGCTCGCTGTTGAACGCATTGACGCGGATGTAGGTGTCTGGGTTCGCCACCTTGCAGGCGTCGATCTCGATCAAGACACCCTTGGCGTCCTTGAGATCGAACATGGGGTTGCCCCACATCTCCCAATAGATGTTCCGCGGGTGCGGGTCGTCGGTATATTCAACGCCGATCGCCCAGCCGTTGTTGAGGCAATACTCCACCTGCGCGCTGATCTGCGCGTCGGTCAGGTCCGGCAGGAAGGAGAACGTTCCTTGCGTGATCCTCATGGTCGTGCTCCTCAAGCAACGGACGGGGTCGGCACGAAGTCCGACGTGTCGGTGGACGTGTAGTTGAAGGTGATGTCGCCCCACACATCGAGGGCGGCTTCGAGCGGCTTGCACCACTTGGCGGCGGTGCGCAGGATTTCAGGTCCCTCGGCCTTGATGTCGCGGCCCTCGTTGCGGGCAAGCACCATGGCTTCGAGCGCTACGCGATTGGCGGTAGCGCCAGCCTGGATGCCCATCGGGTGGCCAATCGTGCCGCCGCCGAACTGCAACACGACGTCGTCGCCGAACAAATCGAGCAGCTGGTGCATCTGGCCGGCGTGAATGCCCCCCGAGGCGACCGGCATCATCTTGAGCGTGTCGGCCCAGTCCTGTTCGAAGTAGATGCCGCGCTGGAGATCGACCTCATTTTTCA
This sequence comes from Rhizobium sp. Q54, assembly GCA_943373055.1. Classification (GTDB taxonomy): domain Bacteria; phylum Pseudomonadota; class Alphaproteobacteria; order Rhizobiales; family Ancalomicrobiaceae; genus CALSBD01. Next base: position 10,867 of record CALSBD010000040.1, on the reverse strand, counting down.
GCTCGCGGCAAACGTTGTAGTAGCCTTGCACGGTCATCGGATCGCCTTCGAGCTTACCGACGGCGGTGCCTGCGTGGATGTGGTCAACGCCCGCAAGCCGCATCCACTTGGCGATGACGCGGAACGACACACCGTGGTTCTTTTGCCGCGTATAGGTGCCGTGGCCCGCGCGGTGCAGGTGCAGGATCATGTCGTTCTGCCGGCACCACTCCGACATCGACTGGATCGCCGTGTAGCCGATGATCAGGTCGATCATCACGATGCAGGAGCCGAGCTCCTTGGCGAATTCAGCGCGCCGATACATCTCCTCCATCGTGCCGGCGGTGATGTTGAGATAGTGGCCCTTCACCTCACCGGTTGCCGCGCTGGCCTTGTTGACGGCCTCCATCACATAGAGGAACCGGTCGCGCCAATGCATGAACGGCTGGCTGTTGATGTTCTCGTCGTCCTTGACGAAGTCGAGCCCGCCCTTGAGCGCCTCATAGACGACGCGGCCATAGTTCTTGCCGGAGAGACCGAGCTTCGGCTTAGTGGTGGCGCCTAGCAGCGGCCGGCCGAACTTATCAAGCCGCTCGCGCTCCACGATGATGCCGGTCGGCGGGCCCTTATAGGTCTTCACGTACGCGACCGGGAAGCGCATGTCCTCCAGCCGCGCGGCCTTGAGCGGTTTGAAGGAGAACACGTTGCCGATCACGCTCGCCGTTAGATTGGCGATTGAACCCGGCTCAAACAGGATGAGATCGTAGGCGATATAGACGAAGTACTCGCCAGGCCGGTTGGGCACCGGATCAACCCGGTAGGCCTTGGCGCGGTACTGGTCGCACGCGGTCAGGCGATCGGTCCACACGACCGTCCAGGTCGCGGTTGAGCTCTCGCCCGCCACGGCCGCGGCCGCCTCGATGGGATCGACGCCGTCTTGCGGCGTGATGCGAAACAGCGCGAGGATATCGGTGTCCTTCGGCTGGTAATCACCATCCCAGTAGCCCATCTGGGCATACTTCATAACGCCGGCCTTGTAGCGCTCCTTGCCGCGGATTTCCTTCATCTCGTTCATGGTGTTCTCCTTGGATATCGCGTGAGTGAGGACCCGGGTCAGGCGGCGCGGGCGAGTGGCGGGGTGAGACCGAGCGATCCGGCGGCATAGCGCTTGGCCATCTCATCCATCGGGATGACCTTGATGGAGCTCGCGTGCCCTGCCGCGCCAAACGCTTCCAACCGCGCGCGGCACAGGTCGCGCATGGCATCCATGGCGGGCTTTAAGAATTTGCGCGGGTCGAACTCGCGCTTGTTTTGAAACGCCACGCGGCGGAACTGGGCGGCCATGGCCATGCGGCAATCGGTGTCGATATTGACCTTGCGCACACCGTGCTTGATGCCACGGACAATCTCATCGACCGGGACGCCGAACGTTTGCGGCATCTCGCCGCCATAGGCGTTGATCAGGTCCTGCAGCTCTTGCGGTACGCTCGACGAGCCGTGCATGACCAGGTGCGTGTTGGGAAGCCGGCGGTGGATGGCTTCGATCACGCCCATCGCCAGAATGTCGCCGTCGGGCTTACGGGTGAACTTATAGGCGCCATGGCTGGTCCCGCAGGCAATCGCCAAGGCGTCGACCCCGGTGCGATTGACAAAATCGACCGCCTGATCGGGATCGGTCAGAAGCTGCGCGTGGTCGAGGTGTCCGTCCGCGCCGTGGCCATCCTCGGCCTCACCGTGGCCGGTCTCCAGGCTGCCAAGCACGCCCAGTTCGCCCTCCACGCTGGCGCCAACCGCGTGTGCCATTGCCGACACGCGGGCAGTGATGGCGACGTTGTAGTCATAATCGGCCGGCGTCTTGGCATCGGCCTTCAGCGAGCCGTCCATCATCACGCTCGTGAAGCCATGGCGGATCGCGGTCAGGCAGGTGGCCTCGTCATTGCCGTGGTCCTGGTGCATGCATAGCGGGATCGTCGGATAGATCGCTGCGAGGGCCTCGATCATCTTCGAGAGCATGATGTCATTGGCGTAGGAGCGCGCGCCGCGGCTTGCCTGGATGATGACCGGCGCATCGCACGCCTTAGCCGCCTCCAGGATCGCCAATCCTTGTTCCATGTTGTTGATGTTGAACGCCGGCACGCCATAGTCATGCTCGGCGGCGTGATCGAGAAGCTGGCGAAGCGTGATGAGGGCCATGGCTTAGTCCTTCGTGATCAAGGCGTGGGCAGCGGCAACCACGGCCTCGGCCGTGATGCCGAAATGGCGGTAGAGCGCGGGTGCAGGCCCCGAAGCCCCGAACCCGGTCATGCCGATGAAGGCATCGTCGGGACGCAGCATCAGGTCCCAGCCCTGCCGGATCGCCGCCTCGATGCCGATACGCGGCGCGTCGCCGATGACCGCGCGCCGCTCGGCGGCCGGCAGCGCGGCAAACAGCTCGAATGACGGCGCCGAGACAACGGCGGCGGCGATGCCCTCGCCCGCCAGCCGGTCGGCGGCCGCGAGTGCGATCTCAATCTCCGAGCCGGTGGCAATGAGGGTCACGGCCCGCGCGCCGGGATCGCGCAACAGGTAGGCCCCGCGTGCGGTGAGGTTGTCCGCGGCACTCGTCCTGACCGTCGGCAAGGCTTGGCGCGAGGCCACGATCACGCTGGGCGTGGCCGTGGCTGCCAGGGCGAGCTCCCAGGCTTCGGCCATCTCCACCGCGTCGGCGGGGCGAAACACCGTGAGATTGGGGATCGCGCGCAAGGACGCCAAGTGCTCGACGGGCTGGTGCGTCGGCCCATCCTCGCCAAGGCCGATGGAGTCGTGAGTCATCACGAACACGGTGGGCACACCCATCAGCGCGGCCAGGCGGATTGACGGGCGGCAATAGTCGGCGAAGACCAGGAACGTGCCGCCATACGGGCGAAACAGGCCGTAAAGCGTCAGACCATTCATCGCGGCCGCCATGCCATGCTCGCGTATGCCATAGTGGATGTAGCTGCCGGCATAGTCCGTCGCGCTGACCGGCATCTGCCCCTTGGTCTTCGTGAGGTTCGATCCCGTCAGGTCCGCGGAGCCCCCCACGCTGAAGGGGAGTGCGGCATTGACGACGCCAAGCGCCATTTCGCTCGCCTTGCGGGTGGCGATGTTTGGCCGCTCCGCGATCAGCTTGTCCTTGTGCGCGGCCATCGACGCGGTCAAAGCGGCGGCATCGCGGGCAAGGTGGACCTCGAACGCAGCCTTGTGGGGGGAGCCCGCCAGCCGTGCTTCCCAAGCCATCCGCGCCTGCGCGCCGCGTGCGCCGACCCGGGCGAACGCGGAATAGACGTCGGCCGGCACCTCGAAGGGGGCATGCGCCCACTTGAGATGGGCACGCGCGGCCGCCACCTCGGCTGCGCCGAGTGGCGCACCATGGACATCGTGGCCACCCTCTTTGTTGGGCGCACCCTTGCCGATCACTGTGCGGCACGCGATCAAGCTCGGCCGCGCATCGGCGCGCGCCGCCTCGATGGCGGCTGCGACCGCCTCCCCTTCGTGGCCATCAACCGCCATCACATGCCAGCCTGACGCCGCAAAGCGCGCCATTTGGTCGGTGGAGGTCGCCATGCCGGTATCGCCGTCGATGGTGATCTTGTTGTCGTCCCACAGCACGATCAGCCGGCCGAGCCCCAGGTGGCCCGCCATGTCGATCGCCTCATGGCTGATGCCTTCCATCAGGCAGCCGTCACCGGCGATCACATAGGTGAAGTGGTCGACGAGGTCGCCAAACCGGGCATTGGCCATCCGTTCACCCAGAGCCAGGCCGACGGCGGTAGCGATCCCCTGCCCCAGCGGGCCGGTCGTCACCTCAATACCTAGCGCATGGCCGTATTCGGGATGACCGGCCGTGCGGCTACCGAGCTGACGGAACGCCTTGATCTGATCCATCCCCATGTCGGGATAGCCGATGAGGTGATGCAGCGCATAAAGAAGCATCGAGCCATGGCCGGCCGACAGCACGAAGCGATCGCGGTTGGGCCAATCGGCGCCTGTGGGGTCAACCATCATAAACCGGTTGAACAAGACGGTCGCCACATCGGCCATGCCCATCGGCATGCCCGGATGGCCCGAATTGGCGGCTTGCACGGCATCCATCGCCAAAAAACGGATAGCCTTAGCCATCGTCGCCTCGTCGGCGACGGCAGGACGAGTGGTCATGGGATAAGTCCTTCTTCAGGCCTTGCGAGAGTCGCGCACCAGCCGTTCGATCAAGGGGGTGAGGATCAGCTGCATGGCCAGATCCTGCTTATTGCCGGGAATGACGATGGAATTCGCCCGGCTCATCCAAGAGCCGTGGATCATCGACACGAGGTAGGGGAAGTCGATGCCGCGCGGGTTCTTGAAGCGGATGACAATGAGGCTTTCGTCCGCCGTCGGGATCCAGCGCGCGATGAAGGGGTTGGAGGTGTCGACCACCGGCACGCGCTGAAAGTTGATGTCGGTCTGGGTGAATTGCGGGCAGATGCAGTGCACATAGGCGTGCATGCGCCTCAGGATCACATCGGTGACGGCTTCGGTTGAATAGCCGCGCTGGGCCCGGTCGCGGTGGATTTTTTGGATCCACTCCAGATTGATCACCGGCACCACGCCGATCTTCAGATCGGCATAGCGGGCGACATTGACCTCCTCGGTGACGACGCAGCCGTGCAGGCCCTCGTAGAACAGAAGGTCGCTGTCATCGGGAAACGGCGCCCATTCGGTGAACTTGCCCGGCGGCACGCCGTGGAGCTCAGCTTCGCGCGCATCATGGATGTAATGCCGCGTGCGGCCCCGGCCGGTGTCGCCATACTCGCGAAACACCCGCTCCAGTTCGCCAAGCTCGTTGGCGTCAAACGAGAAGTGCGAAAATGTCGATTCCCCCGCCGCTTGGCGCTTTTCGAGCTCCGCCTTCATCGCCGCGCGGTCATAGCGGTGAAACGCATCGCCCTCGATCGACACCGCCTTGATGCCCTCGCGGCGGAAGATTTGGTCGAAGGTGTTTTTGACCGTCGTCGTGCCCGAGCCTGAGCTGCCGGTGACGGAGATGATGGGGTACTTCTTGCTCATGGACGTCGGTCCTCAATCCCGGAACAGGCCGCGCCGGCCAAACAAGGCGGAGGTCTCACGCTCGGGGAGATCGTGATAGGCAACAACACGGGCGACCTTTTCAGCCGCGCCAAAGATCAACGGGCAGCGCGCATGCAAGCTGGCTGGTGTGCGCGACAGGATCGGTGAGACGCCGTCGGAGGCTGATCCACCCGCGGCCTCAATGACAAAGGCGATCGGCGCGCACTCATAAAGGTAGCGCAGGCGGCCGTACTCATAGCCTTTGCGGCTGTCGCGCGGGTAAAGGAAGATGCCGCCGCGCACGAGGATGCGGTGGGTCTCGGCGACCAGCGACGCGATCCAGCGCATATTGAAGTTCTTGCCGCGCGGGCCTTCGGCGCCGGCGACGAGGTCATCCACATAGGCGCGGATCGGCGTGTCCCAGTAGCGATAGTTGGAGGCATTGATCGCATACTCGCTCGCGCCGTCGGGCACTTTGAGGGCGTCGTCAACAGTCACGAACGCACCCGTGTGCGGGTCCAGCACGAGCTTGGTGACGCGGCCGGCACGGGCGATCACCAGGCAGCACTGTGGGCCATAGACCGTGTAGCCGGCCGCCACCAGATCCCGCCCCGGACGCAGAAAACTCGCTGCGAGGTCGGTGCCGGCGGGATAGATGCCGAAGATGGTGCCGATCGATACGTTGCTGTCGATGTTGGACGAGCCGTCGAGCGGGTCGATCGCCACGGCATAACGGCCGTCGGGATCAAGCGTGAGGCCATGCTCTTGCTCTTCGGAGACAAGATGGCGCACCCCCACACCCGCAAGCGCCTCGCGGAAGAGGTCGTCGGCCAAGACGTCGAGCGTCTTTTGCGCATCGCCATCGGCATTGGTGCCGGTGGCCGCGTCGAGCCGATGGTCGATCCCGCCGCGTGCGATCACGCGGGCTAGACGGGCGGACGCCAGGGCGATCCCGTTGAGGATCGCGTGAAGCGCGTCGTCTTGGGGATCCAACCCTTTTGGGTTTTGGGATCCAACACTGTCGCTCACCTCGGCCTCCCGTCCGATGTTGGACATGCAAAGCAGCTTGCATCGGCACGGGCTTTGAGGAAATTTAATATTCAAGAATGCTTATTAAGGAAAATTGAAATGATCCGACTCGATGCCATCTCATTGCGTCAGTTGAAGGCGTTCATGTTGGTGGCCGAGGCGCAGTCGCTGACGGCCGCCGCCGAGCGCATGGGTCTGACGACGCCGGCCGTTCACAGCCAAATCCGCAACCTCGAAACCGCCATCGGCCTGCCGCTGTTGCACCGGGGCAAGGACCAAGGGTTTGGCCAACTGACCGAGGAGGGTCGCATCCTTCTGGGCATGGCGCGCGAAATCGACATCCTGTTGCAGCGCGCGTCAAACCGGATTGAGGCTCTGGCCCAAGGCCGTGCGGGCGTGGTGCGGCTGGCGGCGGTGTCAACGGCGAAGTATTTCGCGCCGCGCCTTGTGCGCCTGTTGCGCGATGCGTTGCCGGAGGTGGATGTGCATCTTATCGTCGCCAACCGCGAAGGCATCATCGCGGCACTTAATGAATGCGCCGTCGACATGGCGATCATGGGTCGACCGCCGCGCGACCCGCCGCTGGAGGCGGCCATGATCGGGCCCCATCCGCACGGTCTCCTGGCGCCGGCCGATCACCGGCTCGCCCACCGGGAGCTCATCGGCGCCGATGATTTGCGTGCGGAGACCTTCATCGCCCGCGAACATGGCTCGGGCACGCGCATCTTGATGAACCGGTTTTTGGAGAGCCTCGACGAGGAGGCGGATTATAAGCTCGTCGAAATGACGTCGAATGAGACGGTGAAGCAGTCGATCCTGGCGGGCTTGGGCATTGCGTTTTTATCGCTTCACACGGTCCAAGAAGAACTCGCCAATGGCCGCCTCGTGTGCCTGAAGGCGCCAGGGCTGCCGATCATGCGCTCTTGGTTTCTAGTGCGCCCGCACTACACCCAACCCACACACGCCGCCCAAAGTGTCTGGAACGCCACGCTCGCCTTGAAGGCCCACTTTCTGCCCGAGCTTAAACTGACCGAGCCCCGCCCGGCTGAGGGTATCGCCGTCAGTTAAGGCGCGCGGCGGGGCGGCAGGTTCGGGGCGACATGCGGCGCAACGCGGCGACGCCCGTTCGCGCTTAGTTTTCCAGGTGGACCGTCTTGGATCCAATGGCGCCCAACCCCTTGGGCACGGGAACGCGCGAGTTGGCATAGTCGGCGTTCAACACAAGGTTCGGGCCCCGTTGCAATTCAAGCCGGCTGACCAGGAGAACCGTGAAATCACTATCCTCGGCGACTTCGACGGGCGAATTGATCAACAGCCGGCCGCCGGGCAAGTAAATCGTGCCGGTCAACCGATTGGCATTGGTCGACGAGATTTGGTGGAAGTTGGAATCGGCCACCTTCTGGTTCTTGTCGACAATCGCGCCGTTGACCCCTTCCCAAATGAGCATGCCGGCCAACGGGCCCGTTTCGGGGGCGGATAAGTTGATGACGGCGTGATCGAGGAAGCGGAAGTAGGACGGACGACCGCGATTGGCATGGCCGCCCCAGAGGTAAATCCCCACGCGCTCACCGACCAAGTGCGCATGCTCGCTGACCGTCAAGACGCCCTGGATCGCGTAGACCCCCGGCTCCATCGTAACCCTGGCGTCGCCCTTGATGGTGATGTTGCCGCAATAGTTGCCCGGCGAGAGGGTGTGGGTTCCTTCGGTGAAGAGAATGTCCTTGTAAGTCACCCCCCGACAATCATGGCCCTTGGGCCCGAGCGCGCTTTGCAGCCGAGGGTGGACGATTGCTTCCATCGGATTTTCGATCTTGGGACAGTCCGAGATCGCCACGCCATGGACAGTCCCGCCCTTATTGGCGATACCGCCGACCGCGCACAAAAGGTTGGCGGTCACGACGGCGTCTTCTTCGATCAAGAAGGCCTCGGGGTGCCTGAAATTTGTATGAAGCACGCAGTCAGGCGCTGTGATGCGGGCGCCTTCGTCCAGAACGATCCCCGTCGTATACTCGGAGACGAACTTTTGCGAGCCGGAGCCGGCGCCGGCCCCGCCTTTCACCTCGGTGACCGTCAACAAGCAAAGCTTGGTCTGCTCATTGCCGATCCGCGCACTCGCGCTGGCGGAGAGCAGCTTGAGATTTTCAAATCGGCTGAGCAATCCAAGCGGCGTATAGGCATTCGCGGAGACGCTCACCTGCGCGCCGCCGCCATTGCGGATGCGCTTGGCACTGAGCCGCATGCCGGATAGACCGGCGTTTTCCGCATTCGCGAGTGCGAAATTGTACGCGATCGACTGGATTTGCTTATCCGACAGCGCCTGCATGGTCATTTGACGAGCAACGGCAACGGCTGCCGCATCGGCGATCGCCTGCAAGTCGGTGCGCTGGCGCGTGATGCTTGCGTAGTCGATCGACCCGCCAATCAACGTCATCATCACGGGCAATGCGATTGCAAACACGTTTGCAAACGCCCCGCTGCGATTGACGATGAAGGACTTTACTGTCGTCACGTGGATGCCATAGCCCGCCTGAGAATATCGAAGGGTAGGCGTATCGGGAAAACCCCAGAAAACCCGAAAAATAAAAGATCAAATTTGATCAAACGGCCCGATTTTTACCTCAAGACGATCCTGTGTGCGCATCGCTGCGGTCAAGGCATCAATATCGTGCGCGAGGATCAACAGGGCGGCGATACCCCATTGCGCGCACGCCTCCCGGCCACAAAAGGACCACGCGCCGGCTTAATCGACCACAGCGGCGCCCGGCGAGCGGGCAAGACCACACCCCATCAGGGATGTGGCCATGCCAAGTCATCTGGGCTCGGCCTAAGGCATGACAAAGCGGCCGGCTCAGTAGCGTTCAGGGACATAGAGCTCCGAGGAAATCACGCGGCGCTCATAGTCTGGGTTGAAGACGCGCTCTGGCAACACGATGGGTTCGTGCGGCACCTCTTCATAGGGGATCTTGGACAGGAGATGTGCGATGCAATTGAGCCGCGCGCGCTTCTTGTCGTTGCCTTCGACAATATTCCACGGCGCTTCTGGGATGTTGGTGCGCTCCAACATTTCTTCCTTGGCCTTGGTGTAGCGCTCCCAACGCACCCGCGACTGCAGATCCATGGGCGACAGCTTCCATTGCTTGATGGGATCATAAATGCGCATCAAGAAGCGCAGCTGCTGTTCTTGGTCGGTGATCGAGAACCAGTATTTGACCAAAATGATGCCTGAGCGCACGAGCATCCGCTCGAACTCAGGCACGTCGCGGAAGAAGTCTTCCACTTGCTGGTCGGACGCAAAGCCCATGACGCGCTCGACACCAGCCCGGTTATACCAGCTGCGGTCAAACAGAACGATCTCGCCCTCGGCCGGCAGGTGCGGCACGTAGCGCTGGAAGTACCACTGCTTCTTTTCACGATCCGACGGCGCGGGCAGCGCGATGACACGGCAGGTGCGGGGATTGACGCGCTGGGTGATGCGCTTGATGACGCCACCCTTGCCCGCCGCGTCGCGCCCCTCGAAGAGAACGACGACCTTAAGGCCCTTGTGAGCCACCCAGTCCTGCAGCTTCACCAACTCGCTTTGCAGGCGAATGAGTTCGGAAAAGTAGACGTTTCGATCAATCGAGGTCCGCTTGTGCTGAGCCAACAGCTCCTTGAGCTCATCGGGCAGACGCCGATCATCGATTTCTTGCTCGAACTCCTCATCATGATCGTCTTCCAACTCGAGCTCGAGCCACGAGCGTTCGTCTGTGCTCTCCACCATGTCGCGTCTCCCCCAACTGCCAACTCCACAGGAAAATCAGCGATTTGTTACAAGGGTATGGCGATGCGGCCGGCTGAGGCGGGTGTGAGGCTGTGCGAGGGGGCGAGGCACGCCCTGTTCCGCGCGGAACAGCGGCCAGAGCGGTTTCAAGGCAATCTCCTTTCATCGAACGACGGCGCTGACGCCGGCGCCCACCATATGGAAGGAACATCCCATGATGAAGCAAATCGCTCTCGCCGCCCTCGCCGTCGTCACGCTCGCTACCGCCACTGTCTCCAGCCACACCGAAGCCAAGGCCGGTAACGGCGGCGCGGTGATCGCCGGCATCATCATCGGCGGCGCGGCCGCCCTGATCGCCGGTGCGGCACACGGCGATGACGCCAGCTACGACCGTCCCCGCCGCGACCGTGGCTACGACCGGCCGAACCGCGCGCCGGGCCGCAAGGTGTGTGAAGTGCAAGAGCAGTTCAACAAGTGGGGCGAATATGTCGGCACCCGCAAGACCTGCTGGATCGAGCGCAGCCGCTACTGAGCTGCCCGTTCCCTGTCCTTCCCTTCCCTTCCCTTCCCTTCCCTTCTGTCACCGGGCGGTCCGAGGCCATCGGATCGCCCGTTTGGCTGTCGAGGACGCCGCCACCTTTTTATCGGCCATTGACGCCCTGTTCCGCTCGGAACAGCGGCCGGAGCGGTTTGAGCGCAATCTCCTTTCATCGAACGACGGCGCTGACGCCGGCGCCCACCAGATGGAAGGAACATCCCATGATGAAGCACATCGCTCTCGCCACCCTCGCCGTCGTCACGCTGGCCACCGCCACCGTCTCCACCCACACCGAAGCCAAGGCCGGCAATGGCGGCGCGGTGATCGCCGGCATCATCATCGGCGGCGCGGCCGCGCTGATCGCTGGTGCGGCACACGGCGATGACGCCGGCTACGACCGTCCCCGCCGCGACCGTGGCTACGACCGGCCGAACCGCGCGCCGGGCCGCAAGGTGTGTGAAGTGCAAGAGCAGTTCAACAAGTGGGGCGAGTACGTC
>CALSBD010000039.1:0-12329 GCA_943373055.1 Rhizobium sp. Q54 | reverse complement strand
GTGAGTTGCCTCTCTCTCCTTCCAATTGGGGATGACGCGCGCAGATTTTTGCGATAATATGCTTTAGGTTGTGAATTGGCCTCACTTGGATAGAGCAAGATGGCTTCGACGTTTAGGAGCTATACGGCACTCGACATTGCGAAGTGGTTCATCAATGCCACGGACCGCGAGTCTGGGGACGCGATCACGCATCTGAAGCTGCAAAAGCTTCTCTACTATGCGCAAGGCTGGGCACTCGTGCAGCTCGAACGCCCCTTGTTTGACGAGGACTTCGAGGCCTGGGCGCATGGACCTGTTGTGCCCAGCGTTTACCGGCACTTTCGTGATCAGGGGTATCAGGCTCTGGAGCCGCAACGCATCACGCGCAAGCTTCCAAAGGACATCACGAGCCTGCTGGACAGCATTCTTGAGAGCCACGGCATCTATTCAGCTAAGCAACTGGAGAAAATGACGCATGGCGAGGCTCCCTGGCGCGCCGCGCGCGGTGATCTAGCGCCCGAAGCGCGCTGTACGAACATCATCTCCAAGGATGAAATGGCTCGGTACTTTAAGGAGCTCAGCCAGACGGATGGCAAAGACTAAGATCAAACTCAGCATACCGACAAAGCCAAATGTTGTCCCAGACAAACCGATATCCGACTCTTCTGTTTCAATAAGCTTAAAATATTGGCATTCGCGATCGCAGTGCATTTCCGAATGGCAAAAAAGTGAACTGACAAAACTTCGATCGTTTGTTGAAAAAGTTCAACAATTGACGCCAAGCGAACTTCGTACCGACTCTGGCTTGGGATGGAAACCGCACAAGGGCGACGCAGCCGCGGGTTTTGCTCGCCCAAAAGGACTATCTCGCGAAGTCGATCTGTGCGAGTTGCGCGTCGACAAAAAATCACGGGTCCATGGCGCACTGCTTGATACAACGTTCTTTCTCGTCTGGCTGGATCGTTCGCACGCCGTCTTCCCGGAGCGCTAAGGCGTGATCCCGCAAGATCGACCTTCGAAGTGCTAGCGCGTGATCCCAATAAGTGGAAACCGGTTATTGGATAAAGATCACGCGCTAACATAGACTTAGAGAGCCGATCTGATGCAATCAGATCGAAAAGCGCTCTAGCCAACCCGCGCGGGCTTTGCTCTAACGGAGGGGTTGATCCGGAGAACCCCTGATGCGCGCGGTGATGTGTCGTGAATTTGGTCCGCCCTCGTCCTTGACGGTTGAGGATATTGAGCCGCCCGTGGCTGGGGCGGGCGAGGTCGTGGTGGCGATCAAGACGGCGGGGTTGAACTTTTACGACACGCTGATCATCCGCGATCGCTATCAATACAAGGCGCCGATGCCGTTTTCACCGGGGGGCGAATTGGCCGGCGTGGTCACCGGCGTGGGCGCGGGCGTCGACGACGCCTGGATCGGCCGGCGGGTAATCGCCTACACCAAATGGAACGCCTGCCGAGAGGCGGTGGCGGTACCGGTGGCCGATCTCATCGAATTGCCCGACGCTGTCGCCTATGAGCTGGGCGCTGCGATCATCGTCACCTATGGCACCACAATCCACGCGCTCAAAGACCGGGCGGGGCTGAAGCCTGGCGAGACGCTGGCGATCTTGGGCGCCTCGGGTGGTGTTGGCCAGGCGGCGATTGAGATCGGCAAACTGATGGGCGCGCGGGTGATCGCGTGCGCCTCGTCGGACGACAAGCTTGCGTTCTGCCGCCAGATGGGGGCCGACGAGGCGGTCAATTATGACGCGGTCGATCTGAAGGCCGAGCTGCGGCGGCTGACCGGCGGGCGTGGCGTCGATGTGATCTATGACGCGGTGGGCGACAAATACTCCGAGCCGGCCTTGCGTGCCTCCGCCTGGGGCGGGCGGCATCTGGTCGTTGGCTTCGCGGCGGGCGAGATCCCGAAAATCCCGCTCAACCTATTGCTGTTAAAGGGCTGCGATCTGCGCGGCGTGTTTTGGGGCGAAAGCCTCACCCATAACCCGGCCGGCCACGTCGCCAACATGAAGGACTGCCTGCAGTGGATTGCCGACGGCAAACTGACGCCGCACATCCACCACCGCTACACGCTTGATGAGACCGCCGTCGCGCTCGACGCGCTGGCGTCTCGGCAGGTGAAGGGCAAAGCGGTGGTGATGCCCTAAGGGGCGACTTCAAAAGTTGGCGGTACCCGCTGACTACACCACGTTGATCTCAAACACCGGCTTGCCGGCCGCGAAGCGGTCAAAGCGGAAGACGTCGAGGTCGATTGAGGTCGAGCGGCCGTCGATCAGCCACTCGGCCAGCGCGCGGCCAACGGCTGGTCCCTGTTGGAGGCCGTGGCCGGAGAAGCCATTGGCGAAATACATGTTTTTGAGCTCGGGGTGGGGACCCAAAATGGCGTTCTGATCAACCGTGTTGTAGTCATAGTGACCTGCCCAGCCGCGCACCAGCTTGAGCGCTTCCATGGCGGGGATGCGGGTCGCCAGTGTAGGCCAAATGACGTCTTCATACAGATCGTAGGCCATCTCGAAGTCGTCTGCCGCCACGCGCGCATCCGCCGCTTCGTCCGGCGAGACGCCGCACAAGAAGAACTCCCCCTCGGGACGGACATAGACGCCGGACGGGTCAATGGTCAGTGGCAAGTCGGGAAGCGGCGTGCGGCAATGCACGACATAGACGAAGCGCTTGCGCGGCTCGACCGGCAGCGGGATGCCAGCCAGCGCCGCCACCGTGCCGGCATGGGGCCCGGCGGCATTGACAACCGCGCCGGCAGCGATCCGCGCGCCCGAGGCGAGCCGTGCGGCGCGCACGCCGGTCGCGTCGGTCTCTAGGTCCACCGCCTCGTCGGCGAGAAACACCGCGCCGGCCGCCCGCGCCTCGCGGCGCAGGAAGCCGAGCAAGAGGCCCGAATCCATCCATCCCTCGCCCGCCTCGCCCAGCGAGCCGGCGGCCAGATCCTCGGTGTGAAGATAGGGAAAACGGGTGCGAAGCGCGTCCGGCGACATCAGCCGCACGGGGGCGCCCGCCGCGCGCTGGGTGGCGTGGTTGGCAAGCAGCACCTCGTGGCCGGCGGGCGAGGCGAGAAACAAGTAGCCGCCTTCCTTGAACCCGACATCGCCATCGGCGCCATGGGTCGCCTTGATGCGGCGGATAAACGCGACGCCATATTGCGATAGCTTGATGTTTTCAGGCGTGGAGAACTGCTGGCGGATGCCCGCCGCCGATAAGGTCGTTGAGGCGCGCTGATAGGTCGGGTCGCGCTCGACAACGACGACTGAGCCCGCGAAGCGGCGCTCGGCCTTGAGGTGATAGGCAATCGACGCGCCGACGACGGCACCGCCAATGATGAGAATGTCCGCTGTGGCAGGTGTCACGCTAAGGCTCGGGGGCTCGACACGGGAAACGCGGTGGTCAGACCTCGACCACTTTCAGTTTCTTGTCGAACACTTCGAGCACCCTGTCGAGGTCCGAGCCCCGCTTCAGGATCAACCCACCCTGCGCGACAACGCGGTAGGCGCCCTGGCGCTGGGCGAGTGCGGGCTCTTTCTCGATGCGATAAAGCGGCATTTCGGAGGTGCGGCGGAAGATGGAGAAGACAGCCTTGTCAGCCAAGTGATCGATGGCGTAGTCGCGCCATTCTCCAGCGGCGACCATGCGACCATAGATGCGCAGGATGGCGTTAAGTTCCGTGCGATGGAACGACACATCCTTGGTGGACCGCCCGACGGCCGGAAACGAACACACTTGGCCGCCGGTGACCTGGCTTTCGTCGACGTCGCTCATGGCGCCTCCTGGCCGCGAACGGCGCGAACCGCGCCGTCACCTGATTGTCATGATCCGCCCGGTTCCGCTTTCACGCAAGAGGTTTCAGCCGGATTTCCCGTTCGCGTTTAGAGCGCAGGTCTGATGCAAATAAATCGAAAAGCGCTCTCGGTCTCTGATTTCGCATCATCTTATCCAGGAACCGGTTTCCTCGACCTGGGATGATGCGCTGGTGCGCAAGCTGAGCCGGCGGCCGATAGTTACGAGCCCTCAGCAAGGCCGATATGGGCGCGCACGTCCCGCGCCGTCCAGCCCGCCGCGCGCAGCTCGCTGAGACCCGTGGCGCCATCGGACTTGGCAAGCTTGTGGCCCTGAGCATCCAAGATCAGCCTGTGATGATGATAGCGCGGTGCGGGCAAGCCCAACAGCACCTGCAACAGCCGGTGCACGGCGGTGGCGAAATAGAGATCCTGCCCGCGCACCACATGGGTGATGCCCTGCAGTGCGTCGTCGACCACGACGGCCAGATGATAGCTGGTGGGGATGTCCTTGCGCGCGATGATGACATCGCCCCACCGGGCCGGATCCGCCGGGATCACACCGGTCTCGCCGCCTGGTCCCGCGCCGCTTTCGTGCCAGGTGAGCGTCTGGCCGACGGCGGCGAGTGCGCGGGCCACATCAAGCCGCCACGCAAACGGCGCGCCGGAGGCAATCGCGGCTTCCCGACGGGCGGTCGACCAGTCGTGCTCATCGCCAGGATAAAGCGGCGCGCCATCGGGGTCGCGTGGCCAGGTGGGATCAGCCGCCCGCGCCTTGATCTGAGCGCGCGACAAAAAGGCGGGATAGACGAACCCGGCCGAAATCAACCGCTCAAGGGCGGCGCGGTAGTCCTCGCAGTGCTCGGACTGGCGGCGCACCGGGGTCTCCCAGGTGAGGCCAAGCCAGGCCAGGTCGTCCAGCGCCATGCGTTCGAAGTCCGGCCGGCAGCGCACGGGGTCGATATCCTCAAGGCGCAGCAAGAACCGGCCGGCAGTCTCAGCCGCAAAACGGGCGTTGAGCAGCGCCGAATAGGCATGCCCCAAATGGAGCGGGCCATTGGGGCTGGGCGCGAAGCGAAAAACGAGTGGCGGATCGACCGGCATGGGGCCATGGTTTAGCGCATCCCGGCTTGCGGGGAAAACAGGGCCTTGGAAAAGAGGACGCGCATGCGACGCATCGAGACCGAGGCTGATATTGCCGCCGGCATGGCCGACCTGTTGGCAGCTGATCCGCGGTTGATCCCGGTAGCCGAGGTCGCGGGGCCGGTGCCCCTTCGCCGTCGCCCGCCGGGCTTTGATGGGCTTGCCCGCATCGTGTGCGGCCAACAGCTCTCAGTCGCCTCGGCTGCCGCGATTTGGCGGCGGATGGAGGCTTATGGGTCGCCGCTGACGGCGGAGCGGTTCCTCGCGGTCGATGACGTTTTGTGGCGGGCGACCGGGCTCTCGGCTGGCAAGCTGAAGAGCTTGCGTGCGGTGGCGATCGCAGAGGCTGAAGGGCGGCTTTCGTGCGCGGCGCTTGCCGACCACCCGGCAGACGAGGCGACCGCGCAGCTGACCGCGTTGCCCGGCATCGGGCCGTGGACGGCGGAAATCTATCTTCTGTTTTGCGCCGGTCACCCGGATATTTGGCCCGGTGGCGATCTGGCTTTGCAGGTGGCACTCGCCGAAGCGTTTGGTCTAAGTGGCCGGCCGACGGACAAGGTCGCCCGCGGGCTCGCCGCGCCGTGGAGCCCGTGGCGCGGCGTGGCGGCTCGGCTGATGTGGGCGTATTACGGCGCCCGCCGCGCAGGGCGGCAGGCGCAGCCGACGTGACGGCGCCCACGCCCTCTCACGTTCACGGCGCGCGGATCAAGCGGCCGAACACGCCATCGGCCGAGCCGTCTTGGCCGGTGGAGGTCCACACGCCCAGCACATTGGTGCCGCCGCCAAGCGGGGCGAGGGAGAGCTGATACTGGCGGTTCGCCGCGGTCTGGTTGAGGAAGAACGGCACGTTGGCGCGCGCGCCGGTCGACGTGAAGTTCTGCGCATCGATGCCGGTCGAAGGCGCCGGATCGGGGCCAGTGTAGCCCACGACGAAACGCCCAACCGAGAAGGCCGCGATCGACGGATCGAACTGATTGCCCGCCTGCGTGGGGTTGACCCGCGTGACGACCCCATCGCGGGCGCCGGCCGGCGTGTAACGGGCCATGAACACATCGCGGTTGGAGGTGAGTGCGGCGGTCTCGTTGCGGTCCCAGGCCATGGCGAAACGCGTCGGCGAGAGGGCTGTGATGGCAATCGTCGGCGGGGTGGGGAACACCGAGCCATCGCCGGTCGCGTCGGTGAACGCGGGCACGCCGGTGGGTCTGAACGCGCGCCACAAGAACCGGATCGGCGCGGTTGACGTGGCCCGCGACACGAACGCGACGCCGAGCGTACCATCCGCCAATGTGGCGATGACCGGATTGGTCTGGTTGCCGAGCGTGGTGGAATTCACCACCGTCGGCACGCCGGCCGCGACACCGGTCGCCTGATAGCGGCGCTGGGCGATGCCGATACCGTTGCCGTCGACGGAGGGCGACTGCCAAACGATGACAAACCGACCACTCGGCAAGGCGGCGACCTGCGGATTGAGCTGATCCCCGGCGGTGACGGTATTGACCTTGAAGGCGGCCCCGCGCGGTACGCCGGTAGGCGCGAAGCGGCGGGCGAAGATATCGCGCGCGAGCGCGCCGCTCGTCTGCTGCCAGGTGACGACGAAGTCGCCATTGGTCAGCCCGGCCACATGGGGCGCGCCGATCCCGGCGGCCGGCAGGGCGACCAGCCCTTCAGCCCCAGTCGGCAATCCGGCCGCGGAGATGATCCGGAAGCGGACACCGAACGGGCCATTGAGCGCCGATTGGGAGAGGAAGGCGACTACGGCCCCCGCACCAAGCTTGGCGGCGGACGGCATGTTTTGATTGAACGCCGTGCTGGACGGCACCCGGAACTCGCTCGCGCCGAGCGCGTAGGTGATCAAGATAGTCTTGGCGGCCGCATCGGAGAACGCATAATCCGTGGTCGGCAAATAGCGCGCGGCGATCGAGTTAAAGCCGAACGGCGAGTTGGTCAGATTGAGACTGGCAACCCCGTTGACGAGCGCGGTGGTGCTGATGAGCACACCATTGCGCCGGAACTCAACGGAACCGGTCGGCGTGACGGTGGCGGGCGCGACCGGGGCGACCCGAGCGGAAATCGCCGTGGGCGTGGCGCCGGGCAGGCCGACCGCCGGCACGGTGAGGGTCGTGGTGGTTCGGCCGGGACTAATAAACAACGGCACGTCACTTGAGGTGGAGGTCAGGTGATTGGTCGATCCGGCATAGACCGCCGACAGCGTGTGGTTGCCACCGCGCAAGGCCCGTGTGGTGAGTTCGGCGATCTGTGCGCCAAACTGGTTGGAGAGGGTTGCGCTGCCAAGTTCGGTCACACCATCGAAGAACCTCACCAATCCGGTCGGTGTATTGCCGGAGACAACGGCTCGCAAGGTGATTGGCATGCCGAAGGTGTACGTAAAGCCAGTACTCGGCGGCACAACACTCAGGCTGGTCGTGGTCGATACTTTCGGCGGCGGTTCGGTCACGTTCAAGGTGAGCGACGGCGAGATACGGCCCAGGAAGACGGAGTTGCCTCCATAGGTGGCCGATAGGGAATGGGCGCCTAGGGCCAAGGATGAGTTGGACACGCTGAAAACGCCCGACGCGTTCAAGGTGCCCGTATGGATCGCCGTTGTGCCTTTGAAGATGGTCACGGAGCCGGTCGGTGTCGTGGGCGATGGGGAGGGATCGGAGACCGTCACGCTGAGGGTGACGGCCTCGCCGAGCGGGGCACTCGTGCTTGTCGCACCGCCAGCCGTGCTGATGTCCTTGACTTGAAAAACGAGGTTGGGGGTTATCGTAGCGCTTGGAGGCGTGATGACTTGAATAAACTCAATCGCTGTGGCGGCGGCGTGGTCGTCGGTTGCCGCGATCTCCGCCCAGACCCGAAAGTTGGTCGAGGCGATGCCGGAGTCAATGGTGTGCGCGAATTGCTTCGTGGTGCCAACCGCTGGGGCGGTCGGGTCCGTTTCCGTGAAGACGATCGTTGGATTGTTGATCGGCGAGGACTTGATGCGCAGCGTCCCCAAGGTCACCGGCACCGGGCTCGTCACTGTCGCCGTATGGGTCGGCGTTTGACCGGAACCTGATTGGGCGGGATTGCGATTGGACGAGACCGTGACCGTCACCGGCACCCGACAGCCCAGCGCCTTGGCGGCGGCGGCGACATTGATGCGCGGCTTCGTGATGCTCACCCAAGAGATTCCGACGCCGGTCGACTTGAGCGCGGCTTCGATCTCATCGACGGTCTTGGTCGGCGCGCACGACTTCAGCGCGGCGAAGGCACCCGCGACATGCGGCGTCGCCATGGATGTGCCGCTGTAGGCGTCGTAGCTCGACACGTCGCCCACGGAAGAGCCGACCACGGACGAAATGATCCCAACCCCCGGCGCAACGAGGTCAACAAGATTGCCCCAGTTTGAGAAGGAAGGAAGCAAGTCTTCATTGCGATTGGAGGCGGCCACCGTCACAGCCGTCGAAATACACCCCGGAGCATTGACATCAAAATCAAAGCCATTGTTACCAGCTGCGATGACGGTCGCGATGCCGGCCGCTCTCAAAAGGTCGATGACCGGCTTACGGGCGTCCGTATCGCATGCGGTCCGGAATTGACCGCCGCCTAAGCTCATATTGACAGAGTCGATCGAATAAGTCGTCCGAAGTGCATAAACACGGTTGAGGGCATCAATCTGATCGGATCTGTAGGACAGCACGCAGGATCGTGACGAGCCACACTGCGCGGGCGGAAACAGCGAAAACACGTTCATCGCGATCAGCGACGCTTTCGGCGCCATGCCCTTCGCCGGCTCGCCCGCAGTGCGGTTGGTGTTAAAGCCCACCATAGTGCCGCCGACATGGGTGCCATGGCTGCAGCCATCCGCGACGCTCTCAAGGCAATCCGCGGCCGCGCCAGGCTGGTTCTCGACCGTGTCCAAACCGCCCGGACATAGGGATGACGAGGTGGCTCCATCGTTGGTGCCGTAGCAGGCCTCATAGACCACGCGGGCAGTCCCTAGGAACTCATGCTCGCGCTTCACACCCGTATCGAGCACGGCGACGGTCCGACCGGTGCCCTCGCCACCCGCCGCCCAGGTGAAGGGCATGCCGACATGGGCCGTGGAGACGTCCATGATCGGCGGGTCCGCGCTATCCAACTGAATGCTGACCACATCCGCATCCGCCGCGAAGGCGTTGATCTCGGCGGGTGTGAGCCGAATGACGACGTTGGGGGTAAACTCCATCGCCTTGGCGTTATGCGGCGCGCCGCCGCCACCCGAGCGTGGCGCGCTGGCGCTGCCCAGCACGCGGGAGACGAGCGCGGCCGCCGCGCTGGCATTGGCGGTTCTCAGGGCCGCGTCCTGGGTCGCCGGCGAGGCATTGCGCGGCACAGAGGGCGTCACGGCCCGATAGGTGATGATGACGCGCTGGCGGGCAGCGGTGTTAGCGGCAAAAGCGGCGCGAAGCTCATCGGGTGCGACGAGCTTGGAAAGCGACGACGCCGCAAACAGGCCATTCGCGTCTTGAGCCAACGCCGGCGCACTCGCCAGGCTCGTGAGCGACAAGCCAGCCAGTAAGGCCAGCGCGAGTGTCCAGCGCGAGCGCGCCTTTTGAACGATCCGGTTCGACATGCGAATTTCGCCCCCTACGGCACCCAGTTAACCCAACGGTAACCTATGGCCCCGCCCTGCGCTAACAGCCCTGAGGTGCAACGCGAAATATTTGTGGTTGCTCAAACCCATGGGACCGCCGGCCCTCAATCGACGATCCGGGGCGCCCTCGCCTTGCCGACGGGTGGCCCATCCGCGCCGCGCATTGCCGAGCCCCGTGTCCCTTGCTAAGACCCGCGCCACCGTGCGGCGGGCTGAGCGCGCCGTGGCAAAAACGATGGGCAAGGAACACGACCATGGCGACGCATAAGCTGCTTCTTCTCCCCGGCGACGGCATCGGGCCGGAGATCATGACCGAGGTGAAGGGGCTCCTCGATTGGTTCGGCAAGCGCGGCGTCGCCTCGTTCGAGACCGAAACGTCGCTGGTGGGCGGCTCGGCCTATGACGCCCACGGGGTCGCGATCACGGATGCCACCATGGGCCTCGCCCAAGCCGCCGACGCGGTGCTGTTTGGCGCGGTTGGCGGGCCGAAGTGGGATGGCGTGGGCTATGACGTGCGCCCGGAAGCCGGTCTTCTGCGCCTGCGCAAAGATCTGGGCCTGTTCGCTAACCTGCGCCCCGCGATTTGCTACCCGGCGCTCGCCGACGCCTCTTCGTTGAAGCGCGACGTGGTGGAAGGCCTTGATATCCTGATCGTGCGCGAACTCACCGGTGGCGTTTACTTCGGTGAGCCCAAGGAGATCGTGACGCTGGAAAACGGCCAGAAGCGCGCCGTCGACACGCAGCTCTATACGACCAGCGAAATCGAGCGCATCGCGCGCGTCGCCTTTGACCTTGCCAAGGCGCGCAACAAGAAGGTCGCCTCGGCCGAAAAGCGCAATGTGATGAAGTCGGGCGTCTTGTGGAACCAGGTGGTCACCAAGGTCGGCAAGGAAGAATATCCCGACATCTCGCTCGAACACGTGCTCGCCGACAACTGCGCCATGCAGCTGGTGCGCTGGCCGAAACAATATGACGTCATCGTGTGCGACAATCTGTTCGGCGACATCCTCTCCGACGTGGCGGCGATGCTGACCGGGTCGCTGGGCATGCTGCCGTCTGCGTCGCTGGGCGCGCCCGATGCCACGACCGGCCAGCGCAAGGCGCTGTATGAGCCCGTGCACGGCTCGGCGCCCGATATTGCCGGCAAGGGGCTTGCCAACCCGATCGCCATGATCGGCTCATTCGCCATGGCGCTGCGCTATTCGTTCGGCATGGGCGAGGCGGCGGACTGGGTGGAAAAGGCGGTCGCCAATGTGCTCGGCTCCGGCACGCGCACCCGCGATATCGCAGACAAGGGCGCCAACGCGGTCTCGACGACCGAGATGGGCCAGGCGATCTTGAAGGAAATGGACCGCGTGGCAGGCTGATGAGCTAAACCGGTTGCGCGCGGCAGGGGGCGGGCTATCTTGGCCTCAACCCGTTCTTGATGCCCGTTCTCAATGGATGAGACCATGCTGCGCGCGACCGCCGTTCACCCTGCCCCCACCGCCGACGCCATTGACACGGTGACGCTCGATTTCGACGAGCGGCATCGGCGTCGGCTCGTTTTGGTCGGCGAAGCGGGCACGTCGTTTCTCCTTGATCTGGCCGATACGCCGGCGCTGAAAACCGGCGATGGATTGGTGTTGGAAGACGGCCGGGTGATCACCGTCGCCGCGCGCGCCGAGCGGTTGGCCGAGTTCACCATTACGGACCCGGTCAAGCTCGCTCGCATCGCCTGGCACCTGGGCAACCGGCACACGCCGACCCAGGTGATGGCGACCGGCGTGCGCATCCGCGACGACTATGTGCTAGTCGAACTCGCCAAGAAGCTCGGTGTCGACGGCATCCGGTTTGTCGTCGAGCCGTTCGAGCCGGAAGGCGGCGCCTATGGCCACGGCGCAACCATGGCCCACGACCACGCCCCCGCCCCCGTCGCCATCCCCAAGCCAGGCGCCAAGGCGCATGGCCATGACCATGGGCACGGGCACGGGCATGGGCACGACCATGGCCACGACCATGGGCATGGGCACGACCATTCACACGGGCATGATCACAAGCATGACCATGACCATGGCCACAAGCATGCCCATGGCCACGACCACCACCACGGCCCGGGCTGCGGGTGTGGCCATGAGCATTGACCGCCACGTGAGAAACGGGACACGGCCATGAACGCGCGCCCCCCGCGCATCGCCGCTCGCACGCCGACGCGCACACCCGCACCGGCCTACGAAGCCGACTTTGCGGCATGGGCGCAGCGGCAAGCGGCGCTGTTGCGGGCGGGTCGGTTTGACACACTCGATGTGCTCAATATTGCCGAGGAGATCGATAGTTTGGGCCGATCGGACCGCCGCGCGCTGATCCATCAGCTTGACCGTGTGCTCATCCACCTCCTGAAGGTCCGCCACCAACCGGCCCGTCAAACCCGCAGCTGGGCGAACTCAATCGCCGACGGTCGCCGGCAAATCGAGTTGCTGCTCGCCGACAGCCCCAGTTTGCGCACGGCGTTGGAGGCCGCGTTTGGTGGATGCTACGCCCGTGCCCGCCGCGAAGCCGCGCGGCAAACGGGACTGCCTGTTGAGACGTTTCCCGTCGACGCACCCTTCACGCTCGACGAGGCGATCGACGAGGCCTTTTGGCCCCAGCCGGACGCCCCATGAACGAGTCGGAAACGCTCAAACTCCTCGCTTGGCTGTCACCGGCGTTTCCCGTGGGGGCGTTCAGCTATAGCCATGGGCTGGAGTGGGCGATCGAGGATGGCACGGTCGCGACCATTGGCGATCTAGAGGCCTGGATCACCGGCGTGTTGACCG
>CALSBD010000038.1:0-12376 GCA_943373055.1 Rhizobium sp. Q54 | reverse complement strand
GCTCCCTCCTCATCCTGACCGACGCGGCCCGCTCCCAATGGACCCACGAAATCCCAGCGCGGAAATCGGATGTGGTGGAGGGGGTGAGGTGTGTGCGGGGGCGACGGGTGTCGTTGACGTTTCGGACGGTGAGGGCGTGAGGTGAGACGGCTGGGGGTGTTGCCCGAAGACCTCGGACAGCTTTGTCTCGAAATTTGATCCCCAACCGTGATCGCATTTAGGTCAAAGGTTGCCCGCCTTTATGAGGGACGATGTGATCTCTGGCGTCATCGTCGTCGGCGCGACCTTGCCGAGGGGTGATGTCTCCACGGAGCGATCACTCGTCCGGCCCCTCCCATTCTCCGTCTTCATAGCGGCGCCAAAGCTCGCGGCGGACACGCTGCCACTTTCAACGTTCATGCATTTGTAAATGCCACCACGCGTAGTACTCCGCGTTGAAGGCCACGTCGTCGGCGAAGGGGCCATAGATGGCGATGAGGTCGTCGGCGAGGGCGTCGATGTCGTGCTTGGGGATCAGGCGAGGGCGGATGACGCTTCCCCAAACAACATAGACCCCGATGCCCCAGAGGGGGGCTAAGGCGAGGAGCCAAGGAATCCAACTCGAATAAGAGCCCGTCCCAGTCATCGTGAAACCCAGGATTTGTTCTGTATTCCGAGAACATACGATACATGGACGAGTGCGGCGTGTCAGGAACATTTTGTTCGCATGGATACGTTGGCCCACAGCCTCAGACGGCGCGCCGAGGAGCTCGGCCTGTCGCACGCCGAGATCGCCCGCCGCGTCGGCGTGAGCGAGCGGCGCTATGGCCATTACGTGTCGGGCCGCAACGAGCCCGACCTCGCCACCTTGCTGCGCATCGCCACCGTGCTGCAAACCAGCCCCAACCACCTGTTGGGCTTTGAAGCCGAACCCGAACCCACCCCCCGCCACCTCCACCTCTCCCGCCTCCTCGCCGCCGCCTATGTGATGGACGACAAGGAACTGGAGATCACGGTGATCCAGGCCGAGGCAGTGGCGGCGGTGTAGGGCGGAAGATGCCGGGTAGCGTCTGAGACTGAGAGCGCAGTGGATCGAGGTTCTGCTCGTCAGTAGACCGAGCCCCTTGGCATGCGCCGTTTTTGCTTGATTTGACGATTAGATCTCACCTGCAAGTCGGCTGGTCTGAAGCCCTCTCAGGGGTAAATCGCGCGCTTATCCTGATTTGCACCGCATCCTTCATTCTGCGTTGGTCGAAATGTATCTTAGAGACGCCGGATGCCACAGAATGTCAGTCACGCAGCACGCGAATACAGAGAAACGGATGTACTCGAACTTCGATCGGCACTTGACGACGTCAGATTTCTGATTGCGGATCTTCAGCTTTATTTGGCGCTTAAAGCGGGGTTCGATCCCAACCAGCCCCGTGACGCGATTGGTCGATGGACCGATACCGGTGCTGGGATAAGTCCAGAGATCGAGCCTGAGACACGAATTGCGCAATCGGATGGAGTGCGCCGTTACACCGTTGTCTTGGCCGAAGAGGAGGCCCGCGGCGGCCATGCGATACGGAGGCATGTTGGAAAAACCGACGCGGAGCTCATAGCAAGATTGCGCTCCATGCGGTTGGACTCTCTTGTCGTAACAATAGCTGCAGAGGCGCAAGGTTCTTTTGCGTCACTGGAAGAGGCTAACAACTTTGTCAACAGAGTACTCGAAATACATGCACCTTTAGTTGACCAGGTTTCGATGGGACTTAAAAAAGAAGCTTGGCTTCAATGGCGTTTCGGATACCAGACGGGCACAGAGGCGTATCGGCCAAATATTGATACTGCGCCCTACATGCGACCCACATATGAGGTTGGTGTGCTTATCCGACACGACAAGCGATCTGTCCGTGGATACACAGTGTTCACGGCCTTTCCCCTGAATCAGTGGCAGGATAGGAAGAAATGGCTAATAATCTGGAATTGCAACTATATCGCGAACAATATATACCAAACCGCGCATACTCTTGTCGATCGCCTGGCCATCAGCCGGGATCTGGTTCCGGAGGGCGAGATGAAAGTCCCTGAGGAGTATTATTATCTAACGCAGTATTTTTGGAATGGTAGCCATGAAGAGGTAAAGACGTTTGACGAGTGGGTGGCTAATGCCGTTCGCGTGCTCGATGCCGAGCAACGGGCCGTGATTCAGGCCTTTCTTGAGGATGTCTTGAGACGAAACTTGCCTGATGAGGAGCTTGATTTGCTGTGGAGGCGGAGCAGAGCGGCTTATTATTTCACAAATACCGAAAGCGTGCGGATCATGTTTCGCACCATTTTGAACCAGATCGCGAAGTACCCAAAATATAAACCAAAGAAAAAGCCGAGTAAGAATCTGAAGCGGAAATGACACCCGATCTCTTGCGTGTTCTCGAGCCTATTTGGCACCGCAAGACTTCTACGGCAAACAGACTTGGTGGTCGTTGAGCGGCGGTCCTTGCCTGGGCAGATTGATCGGAAACCGCTCTAGGCTCTGGAACCATAAATGGGATTCACGAGCTGGTTTATTTGTGATTCAAGCTTCTTGGGAGGAGCTTGAATGTCAGATGGCTTCTGGTTGACGGATCAGCAGTTTGCTCGGCTGCAGCCACTTCTGCCGACAGATACGCGTGGCAAGCCGCGCGTCGATGATCGGCGGGTAATTTCGGGTATCATTCATGTCTTGCAGTCGGGTTGTCGATGGAAGGATGCGCCGCCCGGCTACGGTCCTCGTAAGACCCTCTACAATCGCTTCGTGCGCTGGGCTGGCAAGGGCGTCTGGGAGCGCTTCTTTGTCCAGCTTGCCGATGCAGGTGGTCCGTCGGCCTTGCTGATGCTCGATGCAACCCATGCCAAGGCGCACCGTTCCGCTGCCGGAGGAAAAGGGGGGCTGACCTTCAGGCCATTGGACGATCCCGTGGCGGACGCACGACCAAAATCCACGCGGCTGTCGACGAAAAAGGCCGCCCGCGCCGCGTGATCGTCCGGGCAGGCCATCGAGGCGACGCGCCGGTAGCCGGCGCACTGGTCGAAGGCTTCGCGCCGGCGCTCTGCCTTGCGGACGCCGCCTATGACAGTGATGCGCTCCGCGCTCAGTTGATCCAGATGGGCGCGCAGCCCGTCATCCCCAACAAACAAACGCGAAAGCGAACCCACCCCTTCGACCGCCACGCCTACCGTCAGCGAAACATCATCGAACGCACGTTCGCACGGCTCAAGGATTGGCGGCGCATAGCAACGCGCTACGACAAACTGGCACGCAATTTCACCGCCGCCCTCATGATTGCCAGCATAGTCACTTACTGGTTATGAGTCCGGAGCCTAGAGCGCTTTTTGATCTGACTGCATCAGATCGGCGCTCTAACTCTTTGTTTGCGCGTGATTTTTATCCAATAACCGGTTTCCGCTTATTGGGATCACGCTCCGGGGTGATGGATCCCCGTCGGAGCCTTGACCGCGCGGATCAGGTGACCTTGACGGTGGTGTTGGCGCTCCGCGCCAGCCCGGTGGTGAAGACGAGCAGCATTTGCACGCTATAGAGCACCGCCGCCGCAATCAGGCATGTGACCTCGCCATAGTAGGTGCCAATCGCCGCCCCGATCAGCGCCCCGAACGGGCGCGCGCCCATATTGGCGGTCATGGACATGGCGGAGACACAGCCCATCATGTGGCTCGGCGTAATGGTTTGGCGCAGCGTGGTCGAGGTGATCACCCAGATCACCGGACCAAAGCCGAACAGGAAGAAGCCGGCTGCCGGCAGATACGCCGTTTGCACGTGGATATTGGCCACAATCAACATCGACGCCACGAACGAAAGCACCGGCCCGAACGCGAGTGACGGACCAAATCCCAAGGTCCGGATGATGCGCTGCGAGAAATACGAGCCCACCATCAGCCCAAGCCCCATGCAGCCCAAGGCATAGCCGACAACTTCGGTCGACAGGCCCCATGTCTTCAGCGCCAGCGGCATGAACGCCGCCTGCATCGTAAACCAGCCGCAATTCCAGAAGAAGGCAACCAGCATGATGGTGGACAGCTGGCTATTTCCCGCGATGAACGCCGCTCCGTTGCGGACATCGCGCAACGGGCTTTTCTTGGCATCGGGCGCGTCCACCTTCCCGCTAATGGCGACGTTTGAGACGAAGAGCATCGTCAAAACGGTCAAGATGATGCTGAGCACAAAGGCGTTGGACGCCCCAAACCAGGCGGCAAGAGCGCCCGCGAGCGCCGGGCCTAACGCAAGGCTGAGACTGCGCACGAGTTCCAGTCGCCCATTATAGAGCGACAACTGCCCCTTCTCGACCAACATCGGCACATAGGCCGGAAGCGCGGCGCTGAACCCGACGGAGCCGAAGGCGGCCAAAAAGCCCAACAGCGCGAGCCCCCACAACGTGACCGCGTCGGCATAGACCAGAGCCATGATGCCCAAAAGCGCGGCGATGCGGATGCTCTCGGTCGCCAGCATCACCCGCTTTTTCGACACCCGATCCACCAGCACGCCAAGCGGGATGGAGAGAATGAAGTAGGGTAGGGTCTGAAAAGTATTTAACAGACCGACACTGCCCGCGCCGAGCTCAAGATAAAGGACGGCAATGAGCGGTATGGCGGTAAGGCTGAGTTGATCCGCCAGTTGGGCGAAAAAATTGGCCTTGACCAACGAGTTGATTGAGCGGGTGCTCTGTGTCTGGGTTTGCATTGCTTTTCTCCTAAGAGCTATGCATTGGCAAATTGGACGAGGCGGTCGCATCCGCGATCGAAAGCGGCTTTGGCCGTGGCGCACAGGCCGCGCGCGCGGATCGCCCCATGGACAAGCCCCGGCTCGACCACGAGTTCGGCGGCAATGCCCTCTTTGCGCAGGCGGTCGACATAGGCGTGCGCGTCGGCCCGCAGGGAATCGAGTTCCGCCGCCATCACATAAGCCGGAGGCAGCCCTTCAAACGTGGCTGAGACCAGGGGCGACACCTCCGGCAACAGCACGACGTCGCCAGGGGCGTAGCAGGCGGTGTAGAACTCCATCTCGCCCGCCGTCAGAAGCGGGGCATCATCCCCACCATTCTTCCAGCGTGAAAAGTCCAGGACCGGATTGAACAAGACCTGCGCGTGAACCAGCGTCTCGCCCGCATTGCGCAGGCGCATGCACAAGGCAACCACCATGTCGCCGCCCGAACTGTCGCCGCAGATGATGATCTTCTGCGCGGCAAGCCCGAGAGCCTCCGCATTGTTGACGATATACCGCAGGATGGTCTCGCAATCGTCGATCGGCGCGGGATACGGGGCCTCCGGCGCCATGCGAAAGTCAGCGGCGACGACGGTCAATCCGGTGGCCGCGCACATCTCCGCCATCAGAAGATTGTGCGTTTCGAGCGAGCCGAGGACAAACCCACCGCCGCGAATGTAAAACACCATGGCGTCGGTTCGCCCGACCGCCTTTTTGTAGACCCGGAACCGATGGCCCTGCTCGTCGGCGGTGAAGCAGGTTTCATGGATGTGGACGCCCGCGGGGAGCGGCCCGTTGAAATGCGCCGCCAGCTTTTCATAGAGGGCGCGCTGTTCGCTCACCGGGAGCTTGTGGTATTCGCCGGACATAATGTCGTTGCACTGGTCAATAAAGTCCGGCAACCCGTCCGCATAAATCGGCGTTTGGATCGTCATTTTAGTGTGCCCTTCGTGGGCAAGCGAGAACCGCAAGGGTCCCGCTTCGGTTCATTGATAGAGTTGCGCCTCGAATTCGCGGATCATCTTCGTGTCGACGGCAATCTGTTCGGCATCCTGATGGGCCAGGACGACAAAACCCATGTCGAGACTTGCGAAGAGGTCCTGCGTTGGCTTCAGCCAATCGCCTTGCTGGATATGGATCTTCGAAAAATGATGGCTGGGTAGGGTCGCGATTTTGTCCAAGACGGCGCGATTGGAGACTTGCCCGCCGACCCGGCAAAGCAAGAAAACGACGCGAAGGTTTGTCTTGAGTTCGAAGTCCAGCTTTAAGAAGCCGTTCTCGACAAAGCCGCGCGCGATCCGGTCAACCTGGCTGTCACCGGTGGCGAGACGGCAGAAAAGCTCGGAAAACATGGCGCGCCAATCGCTGCCGGCCGGCACCTTAACGACACCATCGGTGCTCGCACTCTTGGGTGGCTTGATCACCAGATCCTGATCGGTCAGCCCCTCCCGTTCGATCCAGTCGGCGACCTCGTCCACCGACCCGGTGCAGATCTGACGCATGGAGGGAACGCCCGCCGCCACCAGGGCCCGCGCCATTTCGCCCTTGTGACGGCGTGCTTGCGCCATTTCGGGTCGGTTTGATCGTTCGGGCAGCACCTTCGATGCGATGCGATCGGTCAGCTCCACGCCGGACTCGCAGCCGGTCAACACACAGCTTGGCCCCAGCGCGCGCAAGGCCGTGACGAGGTCCGGAAGATTATCGTCCCGCGCGACAAAGACGCGCTCAAAATCCTGCGGACGACATGAGGGTGCATACACATCCGGCGGCGCTTCCGCCGACATCACTGCGACGACGGACACCCCCAATTGTTCGAACGCGTCGGCAAAGAAAGCGCCCGAGGAATAGGGGTCGACGATTATGGCAGGGCCAATCGCTGGCTGGGTCATCATAAGGTCCCTCGTGATCTCGGTCGCCGCGCGCCGCTCTGGCGCGGGCAAAGCAGGTGTCAGGAAGCCGCGAGCGCGTTTGCAGGCGCAGCAGGCACGACGACCCGCGTGGGCCACAACACGTTTTCCGGAAATCGATTGATCAGGCACAAAATGCCTGACCGACGATGATAGGTCGCCGAAACCTCATCAGAGGCGTCGAGGCGCGGCACCCTGCGGTCGTGCCACGGGCAGCGAAGCACCTTGTCCTCGCCCTCGTAGCAAAGGTGGATCGGGCCACCCCGGTGCCGGCACTTGTCGCTGACCACGCGGATCTCATGGCCCTCGATCTGCACCAGCAGGCGTTTGTCCTCCTGCGGAATGTCGATCAAGAGCCGAGTATCGGCGGCGAATGGCATCCGTTTCACAGCCATTGGGACACATCGCCGATTGTATAGATCTCATACTTGCAGTTTTCCGACTGGATCAGCGCGCCATGCAGCCGGTTGTGCTGAATGATGATGCCGTCGTCGTCTTTCAGCGTTGTTGAAAGCTGAAACCCGTTCAGAAACTCCATTTCACCGGATGTGACGTGGCAAAGCTCATCACCATCATGCGAGTGCGTGATCGACAGCTCGCCGCGTGGCTCGTCGAGCAGCGCCCGAGGCACGGTGCCGGCCTCAAAGGCCGCGCGGACTTTGGGCCAAATGGCCCGATACGTCCGTTGATTGTCCTCAGCCACGTCTTTCCACTTGAGCTGTTCGACGAAGTCGGCTTCCGCGAACTCCGAAATACAGCGAGCTGGAGGCGTGGATGACGGTGATCCGGTCACTCAGGCCATTGCGCGCAATCGTCTGGATCGCGAGCTTGGACAGTTGCTTATCCATTTCGCACGTATAGACGTGCCGGGCACCGGCGCGCGCGAAGTACATGGCAACGAGGCCTGCGCCCGTTCCAATTTCGAAAACAACCTTCCCCGTCAAGTCGATCGCTGAGATCGCCTCTTGGATTGCGCGGTTGCGCGCATGGTCGTTCATCATGGAAAATTGCCACGTCGGAAACCCGCGACCCGGGCGAGACGGGACCCCCGGGAAAACGGCGCCATGATCGCGGGGCGTGAAGGTGTGTGCAGCGTTGACCACTGTCGGCTCCCTGCGGATCGGAGTTGCCCTTGGTTTCGGTCGGTGGCGGAAACCGCGGGATCATGGCCGCCCGACTACAGTCAAAAAATGCAGGGGATCGACCCGACGGGCCATTCGCACAGATGTAGGTGATTTACGGATGCGCCGCGGCTTCCGAGGTGTGTCGGTGCAGGGCTTGCTGCCCACCTTAAGCGCGGGCATGAAGGACAAATGGGTTGTCAAAGGTCGGAAAGGGCCGGTCCGATCATCGGGATGTTGCGGTCCGCACATCGGCACCGCGCTAGCGACGATCGGAAAGGCCCCCTTGGGAGGCGCAACGTGTTCACTCACATCATGATCGGCAGCAATGACCTGGAGAGGGCTAGAGATTTCTACGACGCCACGTTTACGGCCTTAGGCGGCGAACCGGGCGAGATGGACCCCAAAGGCCGGCTGGTCTACATCCACAAGGGTGGTCGTCTGATGATCACGAAACCGATCGACGGGCAGCCGGCGACAGCGGCCAACGGGGGGACGATTGGTCTTGCCGCCGACAGCCGCGAGCATGTTCTTGCGTGGCACAAGGCCGGCACAACGCATGGCGGAAAAGCGATCGAGAGCCCACCAAGCGAGCGCCCGAACGGAGCCTTCGTGGCCTATCTTCGCGATCCGGACGGGAACAAGCTGACGGCGCGCTCTCAGCCGACAAAATAAAAAGCCCCGAGCGGAACGAGCCGCAGGCCTTACAAACGCATCCGTTGGCTTTTCAGTCAGTGAGATGGCGCACCCGACAGGATTCGAACCTGTGACCTCTGCCTTCGGAGGGCAGCACTCTATC
The DNA here is from genome assembly GCA_943373055.1 of Rhizobium sp. Q54. Classification (GTDB taxonomy): domain Bacteria; phylum Pseudomonadota; class Alphaproteobacteria; order Rhizobiales; family Ancalomicrobiaceae; genus CALSBD01. Next base: position 3,832 of record CALSBD010000038.1, on the reverse strand, counting down.
CAGCTGAGCTACGGGTGCGTGGGCCGTAAGCGGCTCACCTGGATTTAGACGATTGGGGCGCTTCGGGCAATGGGGAAACGCGCGGACGCTGTGGTGGGCATGCCTGACGACGTCGAGGGGCCACGGGACGGGCTTCTCTGGCCAATCGCATGCCCGTGTCGCACGCCATCGAAATCCCGCCACCTCCCACTTCCCCCTCCCGCCTCCCACTTCCCCACCCTCCCACTTCCCCCTTGTGTTTCCCCGCCAAATCCGGCATAACCTCCGTCAATACCAACATCTCTGGATGTCCTGATGGATAAGCCGAGAGTGGGTCCCGCCCGGGTCCCGCTCTTTTTTGTTTGGCGAATCGGGTTCAGGCGTTCGGGGCCGCAAGGAATGGCGCGTGACGCGGTTTGAACCTCGGATTGTGACCGAACAGGGCCTGGAGGCCCGGCTGGCGGCGATTGCCGAGCCGGTGGTGGAAGACTTGGGCTTCCGCTTGGTTCGCATCAAGACAAACGGCAATGCCGGCTTCACCGTGCAGCTGATGGCCGAGCGCGAAGACGGCACCTTTTCGGTGGATGATTGCGAGGCGGTCAGCCGCGCGCTCGCCCCGGTGCTGGATGCCGAAGACCCGATCGAGCGCGCCTATCGGCTGGAGATTTCCTCCCCCGGCATCGACCGGCCGCTGGTGCGCCGCTCCGATTTTGACCGCTGGAAGGGCCATGTCTGCCGCATCGAGCTGGAGCGGCTGTATGAGGGCCGCAAGCGGCTCAAGGGCGAGCTGTTGGGTCTGATCACGGCCGATGGCGCGCCGGCGGGCGCGGATGCCGAGGATGTGCGGGTGCTGGTGCGCCTGGAGGGCATTAAAGCCGGCGAGATCGACACGTTCGCCGTGCCGCTCACCGAGATCGGCGAGGCCAAGCTGGTGCTCACCGACGCCTTGATCGAGGCCTCGCTCAAGGCCGGCAAGCGCGCCTTGAAGGAAGCGCTCGAAGGCGACGATGAGGACGCGGACGCGGACGAAGAGTTCGACGAGATGGACGCCGCGTCGGCGCCCGCCCTGTCAAACGGCGCGGGTCACCCCATTTCCAAGGACACCGCGCCGCGCGTGAAGGGCAAGCCCACGCCGCCGGGCAAGGCCAAGGCCGCCGTCAAGAAGCCGCCGCCGCCGCGCCAAAAGAAGAAGTGATCCGCATCACCGATCCCCTGGCCGATCCGGCCGCGGGACCCTGAATACCCGATCGGCCCCAGGGCCGCGGGCTTGAGACGAGAGGATGTCATGGCAGTCAGCGCCAATCGCCTGGAACTCCTGCAGATCGCCGATGCGGTCGCGCGTGAAAAGTCGATCGATCGCCAGATCGTGATCACCGCCATGGAGGACGCCATCCAGAAGGCGGCCCGCTCGCGCTACGGCAGCGAGACCGAGGTACGCGCCGAGATCAACGCCAAGACCGGCGAGATCCGTCTCGCGCGCCTGTTGCAGGTGGTCGACACACTGGACAATCCGGCCGTGGAGATCCTCTTGGAGGATGCCCGCCGCAAGAACCCGGCCGCGCAAACCGGCGACATGATCGCCGAAGCCCTGCCGCCGATGGACTTCGGCCGCATCGCCGCCCAGTCGGCCAAGCAGGTCATCGTGCAAAAGGTGCGCGAGGCCGAGCGCGACCGGCAGTATGACGAGTTCAAGGACCGCATCGGCGAGATCGTCTCCGGCGTCGTCAAGCGCGTCGAATACGGCAATGTGATCATGGATCTGGGCCGGTCGGAGGCGATCGTGCGCCGCGACGAGCTGATCCCGCGCGAAACCTTCCGCAATGGCGATCGCGTGCGCGCGTATGTTTATGACGTGCGCCGTGAGCAGCGTGGGCCGCAGGTGTTCCTGTCGCGCACCCACCCCATGTTCATGGCCAAGCTGTTCGCCCAGGAAGTGCCGGAAATCTATGACGGCATCATCGAGGTAAAGTCGGTCGCCCGCGATCCGGGCTCGCGCGCCAAGATCGCCGTGGTTAGTCGCGATTCGTCGATTGATCCGGTTGGAGCGTGCGTGGGTATGCGCGGCAGCCGCGTGCAGGCCGTCGTCGGCGAGCTCGGCGGCGAGAAGATCGACATCATCCCCTGGTCGCCCGATGCGGCGACCTTCCTCGTCAACGCGCTGCAGCCGGCCGAAGTGGCCAAGGTGGTGCTGGATGAAGAGGCCGGCCGCATCGAGGTGGTGGTGCCCGATGACCAGCTGTCGCTGGCGATCGGCCGCCGCGGCCAGAATGTGCGTCTCGCGTCGCAGCTCACCGGCTGGGATATCGACATCCTGACCGAGCAAGAGGAAAGCGAGCGCCGCCAGAAGGAATTCACCGAGCGCACCGCGTTGTTCATCAATGCGCTTGATGTGGATGAGGTGGTCGCGCAGCTTTTGGCGACCGAAGGCTTCGGCTCCATTGAAGAACTCGCTTTCGTCGACGGCGGCGAAATCGCCGGCATCGAGGGCTTCGACGAGGAGACCGCCGAAGAGATCCAAAACCGCGCCCGCGCTCATCTGGAGCGCATCGAGGGCGAGCAGGATATCGAGCGCGCCAAGCTCGGCGTTGAAGACGCGGTCAAGGACATCCCCGGCGTCACCACCGCCATGATGGTCGCCTTCGGCAAGGACGGCGCCAAGACGGTCGAGGACGTCGCCGGCTATGTGCCCGACGATCTCGTCGGCTGGTCGGAGCGCAAGGATGGCGAAACCGTCCGGCACGATGGTATCCTCAAGGGCTTTGAGGTGTCGCGCGCCGAGGCGGAGGCGATCATCCTGGCGGCTCGCGTCAAGGCCGGCTGGATCACCGCCGACGAGGCCGTTGCCGAAGCCGAAGCCAGCAGCGCGGCCGAAGCCGCCGCTGAGGGCGGCGACGGCGACTGAATTCGCGATCAACCGACGGGGCGTTGAGTGCCATGCCGCGCAAGAACGAACCCGTCGAGCGGACCTGTCTGGTCACGCGGGCCATCCGGCCGCTGGACGAGCTGATCCGCTTCGTGATCGACCCCACCGGCGCCGTAGTGCCGGACTTGAAGCGGGTGCTGCCCGGGCGGGGCGCGTGGGTGACCGCGAGCCACGCCACCATCGCCCTGGCCGAGAAGAAGCGCCTGTTCGGGCGCGCCTTCAAGGCCGAGGTGACCGTGGCGCCGGGCCTCGCCGATCGCGTCGACGCGCTCATCGTGCGTCAGGCGCTCGGTGGCCTGGGGCTGGCGCGCAAGGCGGGCCAGCTGGTGACCGGCTTCGCCAAAGTTGAGGCGGCAATTGCCGGCGTTCGACCGCCGGTCGTTGCCATCATCCAGGCGGCGGATGCCGGCGAGGATGGGGTGAAGAAGATTTCCGAGGCGCTGCGGCGCCGGTTCGGGGCGGAGGGTCCGGTGGCGGTGTGCCGCGCGTTCACGTCCGCTGAATTGGATTTGGCATTAGGGGGGGTGCATGTGATACATGCTGCACTCCTCGCGGGATCAGCGGCCGGCGGGGCCCTTGAGCGCATGCGCTTTTTGGCCCGGTTCAGGGACGCTCAGGCAGATTGGCCGGCCCGAGGGACGGATTCCGAACTGGCCCTGATTGCGCCGGACGACGGAACGGACTACGAACCCGCCAGCAATGACGGGATCGACGATAGGACGTGGGGCGCGACCGACGTGGACACGACGCCACTGACCGCGGCCGCGACGCACGAGACGACGACGGCGGGGGATACGCCTCCGCGGGAACCGAGAGACGCATGACCGATCAGAACAACTCCGGCGACAAGACCCTCCATGTCGACGTGAAGAAGACGTTGACGCTAAAGCCCAAGACGGCCGACACGAGTGTCGTGCGGCAGAGCTTTAG
>CALSBD010000037.1:0-12641 GCA_943373055.1 Rhizobium sp. Q54 | reverse complement strand
ATCGGCTTGAGCCTGATGCTGCGCTCGCTCGAACACCGCTTGCGACGCGGCATGCGGCGATCCTAAACTCGGCCTATGCTTTGCATCTCATCGCCCTGAGCGCGCCGCCGATCCTGGCGCCTCAGATAGGACGAACATGCTGCCGATTTCGCGCCGTCATGCACACTATGTGTTCGCCGTGATGCAATCCGGGCTCACGACAGGCGTGGCGACCGGCGTCGCAAGCCTGCCGTTTTGGAGCAAGGGCTTCTTTCTCCACTGGCTCCTGGCCTGGCTCGGCTCTTGGGTCGTCATGCTCCCCATCGTCATTGGTGCCGCCCCCCTTCTGCGCCGCCTCGCGCACCGCATCACGCGGGATGAGACGCCGCCTCTCCCGGCGGATATCGCACCACCGCCTGGCTGATTAATCCATCTCACCCGTCAAGAACGGGTTGGTCTGCCGCTCTTTGCCGAACGAGCTTGTGGGTCCATGGCCGCAGATGAAGGCGATGTCGTCGCCAAGCGGTAGCAGCTTCGTCTTGATGGCGTTGATGAGATCGGCGTGGTTGCCGCCGGGCAGGTCCGTGCGGCCGATGGAGCCGGAAAACAACACGTCGCCGACCAGGGCGATGCGGGCCGTTTTGTGCACGAACACGATGGAACCGGGTGAGTGCCCTGGGCAGTGATACAGATCGAAGCTCACCTCACCGATTGTGAAGGTCTCCCCCTCAGCGAGCCAGCGGTCGGGCGTGCAGGCGCGCGCGTCGAAGATGCCATAACGCGGGCCGGTGATGGCAAGACTATCGAGCAGGAACTTATCGGCCACATGCGGCCCTTCGATCGGGATTGATCGGCCGGTTTTGGCTTCAAGTCGCTCTTTGAGCTCCTGCGCGCCGCCAGCGTGGTCAATGTGGCCGTGGGTGAGCGCGATCTTGGTGGGGTTGGCCCCGATCTCCGCTAGCGCCGTCTCGATCTGATCCAGGTCCCCGCCGGGATCAAAGATCGCCGCCTCCTTGGTCGCCTCGCACCACACCAGCGTGCAGTTTTGCTGCAAGGGCGTCACCGGCAAGATGGCGGCACGAAACGGGATCGACGTCATGGCTAGCTCCGCGAAAGGATCGGTGCGGCGAGAGACCCTGCCGCACGCGCGCTGTCAACCCGGCACGCGGATCACCGCGCGCAAACCACCCAGCGGGCTCTCATCGAGGCGGATATCCCCGCCGTGCCCACGCGCGATGTCCCGCGCGATCGCAAGGCCAAGCCCCGTCCCGCCCTCGTCTTGGTTGCGCGCCTGATCGAGCCGGTAGAACGGGCGAAACACGTTTTCCCGCTCCTCCGCCGGCACGCCAGGGCCGTCATCGTCGATGGTGATGGTGAGCCACCCTGACGCATGGCGACCGTGGACCATGACCCGATCGGCATAGCGCGCACCATTGACCACCAGATTGGCCACCAAGCGCTTAAACGCGGTCGGTTTGACCGTGACCATCGGATCGCCCTCGAACGAGGCCGTCACATCAAAGCCGAGCCGGTCGCTTTCCGACTTCAGATCATTGAGGAGCGCGCCCACGTCGGTGGCGACTGCGCTTTCATCCGCATCACCGCGGGCAAACGCCAGATAGGCCTCCAGCATCGCCTGCATCTCGTCGACGTCGCGCGACATCGCGTCTGTCTCGGCACTTTCCGGCAGCAGCGCCACCTGCAACTTGAACCGGGTGAGCACCGTGCGCAGGTCGTGGCTGACGCCCGCCAGCATGGTGGTGCGTTGTTCCACGTGGCGCTCAATGCGGCGGCGCATTTCGTTATAGGCGGCGGTTGCCTGGCGCACCTCGCGCGCGCCGCGCGGTCGCAAGGTCGGCGCCGCACGGCCTTTGCCAAAGTCCGCCGCCGCCGCCGCCAGCTGCTGCATGGGCCGGATCTGATTGCGCAAGAACAGAATGGCGACCGTGAGCAGGACAAATGCCGTGCCCACCATCCACACAATGAAGATATGCCAGTTGGACGCATAGGCGCGCGAACGCTTTGCAACGACCCGCAGCACCTTTTTTTCCAGCTGCACGCGCACTTCCACGAAGTCGGAGCGACCGACCGTGTCGATCCAGAACGGGCGCGCCACGATCCGGCTGATGCCTTCCGACAGCTCGTGGTCCAACAAGGACAGAAAGGGCTTAGGCGCCGGTGCGGGCAACGCGTCGGCAGGCAGGAACGAGATCGACAAATCAAGCTCTTTGCGCGCGATTTGCGTGATCGTCTCCATCTCGGCGTCTTGCGGGTAGGTCTCGATCACCGCGATGATCGCCGCGATGTCGCGGGTCACGGCCTCCGACAACCGCCCCGTGACGAGCTGCCAGTGCCGCTCCAGGAACACGAAAGCCAGCACCGTTTGCAAAATGACGACGGGCAAAATGACAATCAGCAGCGAGCGGGCGTAAAGACCCTTGGGCATCCAATCGCTCATTGGCTTGAGCGAGCGGCGCCAGCTTACCAGGACGCCGCGGGCGCGCCGGGCGATCCGTCGCACCAGGCCGGTTGACTTCGCCCCTGTCTCGCCGCCCACCGTCATACCCGCCTCAATCCGCCACCAGGCGATAGCCAATGCCGCGCACGGTCTGCAAATAGAGCGGATTGGCCGGATCGGCCTCGATCTTGCGGCGCAGCCGGTTGATTTGCACGTCGGCGGTCCGCTCGCCCAGCGAGGTATCCTCTCCCACGATCAAATGGCGCGCGATGGTGTCGCCAGGCCGCTCGGCGAACATCTTCATCAGTTGCCGCTCCCGATCGGTGAGCCGGATCGGTTCGTCGCCGCGCCGTAGAAGCTGCTTGTCGATCTCGAATACGAAGGGGCCAAAGCGCACCTCACTGGCGTGACGCGGCTTTGGCGGCTGCGCCGCATGGCGACGCAAGATGGCGCCAATGCGCAATAACAGCTCGCGCGGCTCGAAGGGCTTGGCGAGATAATCGTCCGCCCCGCTCTCCAGGCCCTCAATCCGGTTCTCCGTCTCCGAGCGCGCCGTCAGCATCAGGATCGGCACGTTCGAATTGGCCCGGATGGCGCGGGTGAGAGAGAAACCCGTTTCGCCCGGCATCATCACGTCAACGATCAATAGGTCAAACGCGAACCCCTCAAGCTTGCGGCGGGCATCGGGCCCGCTCTCCGCTACGGTGACCCGGTAGCCATGCTCCCCCAAATAGCGCGACAGCAAGGTGCGAATGCGCTGGTCGTCATCGACCACCAGCACATGCGGCGCCTCGTCGTCGAGCGGCGCGGCAGCCTTTGGCTCGGTTTCAGTCATGCTCGCCTCCCTGAGGGGTCGCCGGGGCTCATGTCTTGTCGACGTGCTTGAGCGCCTCCGGGCGGTTCTTTTCGTCAATCAGGTGGGTGAGAAACGCCCGCGCCTGCGCGCGGCTCTCCGGCCCGAGTTCCTCAAGAGCCTTGGCAATGCGGCGTGACTGCGGCTCCGCGAGGTCACGCGCGAGCGCCTTGCCCTTTTGCGTGGCGTAGAGAAGCCGCTGCCGGCGATCCAGATCCCCAGGGCGTTGTTCGATGAACCCGTCGTCGATCAGCTCACGCAACACGCGCGCGAGGCTTTGCTTGGTGATGCGCAAAATATCCAATAGCTCCGCCACGGGCATGCCAGGATTGCGCGCCACGAAATGCACGACGCGATGGTGCGCGCGGCCAAATCCAAACCGCGACAAGATCTCGTCGGGGTCGGACACGAAGTCGCGATAGGCGAAAAACAACAGTTCGATCAAATCGAACATCTGTCGATCCGCCACGCCGGGCATATCACCCGCAGCCGACCGCCCTGGCGTGAGCGCGGCACGATCCGCCATGGGCGGGTCCGAGACATTTATGTCAGCCATATTGACTTATTTCGTTCCGATTGTTACCAAAGCGCCGGTCACGACGAAACGATCGAACCCGACACCCCCTCGAGCCGCCTGCGGCCCATGCGCGTGGGTGACAGGATACCGGGAGTTTCGCCGCGACGCAAAACGACACAGCGAGCCGGCAACGGCCATCCCAAGAAAGCCGCCGATCATATCGGCGCGGCGCCCCGAGCCAAAAGGCCCGGCGCCGATCGGATACGGAGAGGAACCCACCATGGCCCTGCCATTCGACCAACGCGAAGGCGTCATTTGGTTCAACGGAGAATTCGTTGATTGGAAGGACGCCAAGGTCCACGTACTCACCCACGGCCTGCACTATGGCTCGTCGGTGTTTGAAGGTCAGCGCGCTTACGGCGGCGTCGTCTTCAAGCAGACCGAGCACCATGAGCGCCTCATCGAGTCGGGCCGCATCTTGGGTTTCACCGTTCCCTACTCGGTCGGCGAACTCAATGCCGCGTGCGAGGAGCTCTTGCGGCGCATGAAGCTCACCGACGCCTATTTGCGCCCGGTCGCGTGGCGCGGCTCGGAGATGATGGGTGTGTCGGCCCAGCATAACCGCATCAACGTCGCCATCGCCGCCTGGGAGTGGCCCTCCTACTTCAAGGCCGAGGAGCGCCTGCGCGGCATCAAGATCGACATCGCCGAGTATCGCCGCCCGGACCCGCGCACCGCGCCGTCGAAGTCAAAGGCCGCCGGCCTCTACATGATCTGCACCATCTCCAAACATGCCGCCGAGGCCAAGGGCTACGCCGACGCGCTGATGTTTGATTGGGAGGGCTACGTCGCCGAGGCGACCGGGGCCAATGTGTTCTTCGTCAAGGATGGCGAGATCCACACCCCGCTGGCCGATCGGTTCCTCGACGGCATCACCCGCCGCACGGTGATTGACCTTGCCAAGCGCCGCGGCATCACGGTGCATGAGCGGCGCATCCTGCCGCACGAGCTGCCGACCTTCTCGGAGTGCTTCCTCACCGGCACCGCCGCCGAGGTGACCCCGGTTGCCGAAGTGGGCCCGTATCATTTCCAGCCGGGCCAGATCTCGGCGAACATGATGAACGACTACATGGCCGAAGTGCAGCCCAAGGCGCAGGCGGCCTGATGGATCGCCACCCGTTCGGGCCGGCTCTCGCTGGCCCGAACGCTTCTTGCATCCTCGCGCGAAGCGCTGATCGTGAACGCACGCCTCGCGCCCCAAGTGACGGTCTGCCAGTCTGACGGTTTCGGATCGTCGCTCTGAACATTTAAACTCGAACAATCGGTCCCAGGAGCCGGGTTCCATGCCCTGGGAGTGGCTCGCGTGACCGCTATCGGAGGCCCCCCATGACGCCGCCTGATGCTCGCTCTCACTGGCTCGTGCACCCCGCCGACGGCGCGGCCGCCATGGCCGCGGCCGGCAAGGCGTTTGGCATCGTGATGGGCCATGGCTCCATGACGGTTGAGTACTACGCGCCCAAAGGCGTCGACCCGCAAAAGCCGCATATCCAGGACGAGCTTTACATCATCGCCTCGGGCTCCGGCACCTTCTTCAAGGCAGGCGAGCGCCGGCCGTTTGGCGTGGGCGATGTGATTTTCGTCGAGGCGGGCCTTGAACACCGCTTTGAGGATTTCACCGACGATTTCGCCACCTGGGTGGTGTTTTATGGCCCCAAGGGCGGCGAAGCCCCTGGCACACCCGCCCGCTAAGCCGCCATCTCAGGCCGCGTCGGTTTCCACAGCGTCGGGCAGGCGCGTGACCAGCACCTTGTCGATGCGCCGACCGTCCATGTCGACCACCTCGAACGAGAAGCCGGCAATCACCGTCTTGTCGCCCTCCTTGGGGATGCGGTGCAGCGCCGACAGGATCAGCCCGCCCAGCGTGTGATAGGATCCGCGCGGCATATCGGGCTCATCGAGAATGCGGGCCAAATCCTCGATCGGCGTGTCGCCATCAATGAGATAGGAGCCATCTTCGCGCTCCACCACGTCCGACAATTCCGGCTCGTCGACATCAGGCAAATCGCCCGCGATGCCCTCAATGATGTCGGTGAGCGTCACGAGCCCTTCAAGCCCGCCATACTCATCCACCACGAACGCGCAGTGCACCGGCGTGTTGCGGAACAAATCCAGGAGCTTCAAGACCGGCGCGGTCTCCGGCACCACCACCGGCTTCTTCAAGTGCGCCGAAACGTCAATCGACTCGCCCTTCAGCGCCGGGGTCAAGAGATCTTTCTTGTACAAGACGCCGACAGGGTGATCGACATCGTCCTCGGCGACGACCAACAGCGAATACGGACACTCGATCAGATCCGCGCGGATGCGCTCGGGCGGGTCGCGCGGATCGAGCCAATAGAGATCGGGTCGCGGTGTCATGATGGAGCGCGCAGTGCGATCGGCCACGCGCATGACGCCTTCCAGCATCGCCCGCTCTTCGGGATCTAAGATACCGGCTTGCGCGCCCTCGGCAATGACGTGCTTGACCTCTTCTTCCGTCACATCGTTCTGGCTGCCGACCTGGATGCGCAGGAGCCTCATCACCGCCTGCGACGTGAACGACAACAGCGCGACGAACGGGCTTGCGACCTTGGCCACCACCGTGATCGGGGTCGCCACCATCAGCGCGATCGGCTCGGGGCGGGCGATCGCCACGCGCTTGGGCACCAATTCGCCAAACACGAGGGTGAAGAACGTCATCAAGGCAATCACGATGACAAACGCGATTTCCATCGCGAACGGCTCGACTACCGGCACGTTGATCGTCAGCCAGCCGCCGAAACGTTCGGACAAAGCGGCACCCGACGCCGCGCCGGCGATGATGCCGATCACGGTGATGCCGATCTGAACGGCGGATAGAAACCGGTTGGGATCCTCACCGAGCGCCAAGGCAAGCCGCGCGCGCACGTCGCCCGATTCAGCCAGCGGCGCCAGACGGCTCTTGCGCGCGGACACCAGCGCCATCTCGGACAGGGCAAAAAAGCCGTTGAGCAGCGTCAGGAAGACAAAAATGACAAGGTCGATTCCAATCATCGGCCCCAGGACGAACCTGTCTCCTATTGGTGGGACAAGAAGATTAGCACGACCCCGCTTGAATGGCACGGGCCGTAATGTCCCCAATTTTGGCAGGGAAAACGGAAGGTTGACTGAAGGCTGTGCGAAGAGACCTCAATGGGCACTCTAAGTCTTTGGAGATGCCAGCTGTTTCACCAGACCCGGCATCCCTTCGCGCACGCCAATGTCACGCCAGCTTCGACTTGCCGCGCGAGGACTTCTTGGCCTCACCCTCGGCGACCATCACCTCGGGTGTTGCGCCGGAATCAGGACCGGCGAGCTTGGCTTCGAGTGCCGCGACGCGCGCCTTAAGCTCTTCGTTTTCCGCCCGCGCCCGCGACGCCATCTCGCGCACGACCTCGAAGTCCTCGCGCTTGACGAGGTCCATGTCGCCGACGAAGCGCTCAAACTGCGAGCGCACCACCGTTTCGGCCTCGCGCCGCACACCTTGCGCCACTCCGGCAGCATCGGTCATCAGCTTGGCGAACTCGTCGAAAAGGCGGCTCGAGGATTGTGTCATGTGCGGCTCCCGGGCGAGGGCGTGGCGGCGCGTGCCGCCGGGCCACTGAGGTGGCGCCCCTCGCATAACTGTGCTTGTTATGGGGATGGCCGTCCCCGCTTGCAAGGGCCAAGCCGGGACGACTTGCCGCAGGTGGCCGCTCGCTTCGCCCGTACGGCCTTCGCATCACGTACCATTGACACCCCCCTGTGGGACGGCGAAGGTCGATCGGGGCACGGCCGCGCGGGCAGGCTCCGCAGACACACTCATTGGGAGGCGCGATGCGTCGCATCCTGGGCATGATGGTCGTTCACACGCTTCTCGTTCTCGCTCTCGGCATCGTCGCGGTCTTCGTGCTCTACGGGCGGGAGAACACGTGGAAGCTTGTCTTTGGCGATGCCGACCAAGGTTACATGACGTTTGAAGCGCTCACACCGGGCTCTAAGCCGAACCATTATCTGGTCGCCCCTGCTGGGCTCACGCCCGCCGTCAGCCCGCCCAATGCGCCCGCGCCGATCTACATCGCCACGCCCGCCGCCGTCTTCGCCGCCCTCATCAAGATCGCCGAAGCCGAACCGTTGACCCAAACGGTCGCCCGCTTTGACGCGACCCATGAGGCGCGGTTCGTGCAGCGCACCTCATTCATGCGCTTTCCCGATACGGTCTGGATCAAGGTTGTGCCCGTAGGCGCCGACCAGGCCGCCCTGGCGATCTTTTCGCGCAGCCAGATCGGTTATTCCGACATGGGCGTCAACGCCGCGCGGGTGAAAGCCTGGATCGCCCGCCTCGACACCCATTTGCCGCGTGCGCCCACGCCATGACCGAGCCGTCCTCGCGCCGTCGCGTTTGGCCTGTTGTGATATGGCTCGGCGCGCTGATCGTGATGCTGGGCGCGGTGTTTTGGGCCTTGGGCGTGATCACGCTTGCTGCCGTTGCGGGCTGCCGCATCGACGCGGCCGCGCCGTGCCTCGTCGCGGGCCTCAATCTGGGCGAAACGCTGAAAGCAAGCCTCGACGCCGCCTGGATGACCCCGGTGACCGCCGGTGGCCTGTGGCTGGTCGCGCTTGCCCTCGTCGCCACCATCGCCGCACACCGGGCATTCGACAGCTTCATCGTCCGCTTTCTCGCCGGCGGGGTCACCGTCGCGTTGACCCTGTTGGCGACCATCGTGGCGCCGGTCGTGCTGGTGATCGCGATTGTCCACACCGGATGCCAGATCAATGAGGGCGGCGTCGGCGATTGCCTCCTCTATGGCGTCGCGCAAGGTATGAGCACACATTCGGCCGCCGTCGCGCCGTGGATGCTCTTCATCCTGGGCCCCGCCGCACTCGCCTATGCGGTGATTTATCTCGTCATCCTGTCCATCTTGTCGATCGCGCAAGCGCGCCGCCGCTGACGGGGGCGTCCCGCGCTCAGCCGTAGCGCAGCTTCAAGCCGATGATGACGAGGATCAGCGCGAGCGTGATCACATTGGCGAAGATCACCGGCCACGCCATGATCATCACGCCATAGGTGAGCCACAAGACGAGGCCGACAGCAAACACCAGATTGGAGATAAGCGAAATCGAGCGCGTGTCGCGCTCGCGGATCAGCTTCAACGTCTGGGGCAACCAGCAGGCCGTCGTCAAAAGAGCCGCGACAATGCCAATGGTCTGCGGGTCGACAAGCGCGGACATGGACGGACAAATCCTATTTTTGGAAAATGAAGAAGGCGCCCGCGGCGATCAGACCGAAGCCGATGGCATGATTCCAGCCGAGCGGCTCCTTGAGCACGAAGATGGAGAACACGGCGAAAACAAGGAGCGTGATCACCTCTTGGATCGTCTTGAGCTCCGCTGCGGAATAGACGGCATGCCCCCAGCGATTGGCTGGCACCGCCAGACAGTACTCAATAAACGCGATCCCCCAACTCACCAAGATGACAGCGATCAGCGGCGCCGACTTGAATTTCAAGTGGCCATACCACGCGAGCGTCATGAACACGTTCGACGCCAGCAGCAACAGGATCGGAGTGAGATAAGGCGACATCGGCATGGCGAATCGGCATCCTCAAATGCGTGCGCCGATGATGCCCGATCCACCCCACCCTCGCGATGCGATCCCGCCAACACTGCCCTGCGTGAGCGGGGACGGATGAAGGGGCGCAACGCGTCAAAACGTCAATAACGTCGCGAACAGTGGATAGCTAACTAAGCTCACCCGTCCCTTCGAAGGACCTGCTCTCAACAGAGGCGAAAGCGGACATCCGCAATTTTATATTCCAATTGATAAATCCGACCAAACCTCAACTACCCTTTTGCCCATCGCGCGGCAGCGGCGTCATCCGCTGCCTTGGCATCGACCCAGCCGCCTTCCGTGCCATCAACGAAGTGTTCCTTTTTCCAGAACGGCGCCCGGGTCTTCAGATAATCCATCAAAAACGACGCCGCCTCGAAGGCTGCGATCCGGTGCGCCGAGGCGGCCAGCACGAGGACAATATCCTCGCCGGGGCGAATGCGGCCGTGGCGGTGGATGGCGGTGACCCCCGTCAGCGGCCAGCGCCGGATCGCCTCTTCGGCCACGCGCTGAATCTCGGCCTCCGCCATGCCGGGATAATGCTCCAGCTCCAATGCCGCGAGCCGCCCCCCCTCCGACCGACACAGCCCGGTGAACGCCACCACGGCGCCCACGTCCGCACGCCCCTCGGTCAGCCGACGCTGCTCGCCGGCCAAGTCGAACGGCTCAGCCTGCACCCGCACCACGGGCGCCACGGACACGGGCGGGAGAGAGACATCGGCCATCAAAAGAGCCTCGATCCATTTGGCACCGGCCGCTCGACGGCCATCAACACCACATCGCCCCTCTCATCGGGAAAGCCGAGTGTGAGCACCTCCGACATGAACTTGCCGATCTGGCGCGGCGGGAAGTTGACCACCGCTGCCACCTGCCGGCCAAGCAAGGTCTCGGGCGTATAATGCACGGTGATTTGCGCCGACGACCGCTTCTGGCCGATGCCGGGACCAAAATCGAGCGTCAGCTTATAGGCCGGCTTACGCGCCTCCGGATACGGATCAACCGCCACGATGGTCGCCACGCGAATGTCGACCTTCATGAACTCATCGAATGTGATTTGCGCAGCCGGGGGCGCGTCGGGGCTAGCGGCCATGCGAAGTCTATCCTTATATCCCAACACTGCGGGTGATTAGTGCACCGAGGCTTCCGGACCGTCAGGCGAGCTGCCGGCCGGCGGCCGATCGGACTTGGGGCGGAAACGCTCCTTGGGGTCAAACGAGGTGAACCGATCGACTTGGTTGGCGATACGACCGAGCCGTTCCATCGCTTTGTCGAGCGCGGCCATAGTGCGCGGCAAGCCGGGATCATCCTCGTCGACCCACACGTCGATCACTTGAGCGTAGGCAAACGCCAGCGCTTGCGCGCGCGCCAGGCCCAGAAGGCCGGCATTGTCCACCTTCGCCGCTGCCAGCATCCACCGCATGGAGGAGGTGCCCAGCGTGAGGATAAACAGGCCCAGCGCCGGATCGCGCCGCCCTTGCGTGAACAGCGCCTTCACCGCCGCTTTATCCGGCGACAGCACATCGAAGCGGCGCATGAGCACATCGAACAGCCGCTCCTTGACCGGCTCGTCGGCCATGGCTGGATCATCACCCTTCAAGACCGCCTGATCGACTCGTGCGGCATGGTCGGCCAGGATTGCCGCCACGTGCGGATAGGCGCCGCGCAGATCCGCGAGGCTGAGGCCCGCCCGCTCGGCCACGTCGTCGAGGCCAATGGTCGCGTAGCGCCGCTCGGCGATCAGCTCCATCAGCGCCGTGATGATCTTTTGCCGTTGCTTGTCCGTCGCCATCAAATGCTCCCTCGCCCCAGAGCCACCACATCGGCTCTTGGGGGCTATCCTCACATGTAGGGGCGCCGGGCCCGTTTGACCAACCCACCAGCCGGTCCGCGGGCTCAGCCGGCCAACTCGCGGGCACGCTTGTGGGCGGCCTTCATGGCTTCTTCCATGAGGGCCGGCAGACCGCGCGTCTCGTCCATCAAGACGCCGAGCGCTGCGGCCGTGGTACCGCCAGGCGACGTGACATTCTTGCGCAAGGTCGCCGGATCGAGCTCCGATTGATAGAGAAGCTCGCCAGCCCCTTCCACTGTGGCGCGCGCAAGCTGCGCGGACAGGTCCGCCGGCAAGCCGAGCTTGCGGCCCGCTTGGCTCATCGCCTCGACAAGATGGAACACATAAGCCGGCCCGGAGCCCGACAGCGCCGTCACCGCGTCGATGAGGGCTTCCTCCTCGACCCAGCCAACTTGCCCGACCGCCGACAACAGTGCCTCCACCGTCTCACGCTGGGCGTCGGTGGTGCGCCCATTGGCGACCGCCACGGTGATGCCGCGGCCCACTTGCGCGGGCGTATTGGGCATCGCCCGCACGATGGCGACCGGCCCGAACGCCGTGGCAAACGCCTCCATCGGCGTGCCCGCCGCGATCGACACGACGACCGTGCCCGCCCCCGCGAACCCCTTCAGCGGCGGCAAGGCATCGCCCATCATTTGCGGTTTGACGGCAATGATCATGACCTGCGCCTCCAGCGGCGCCACGTCATGGGCCGACCGGTGCCAAGCAAGGCCCCTGTCGGCGATGAAAGCCACCATTTCTGGCGGCGGGGCGGGATCGAAGATTATCACGGATTTCGGATCAAGCCCCCGCTCGATCCACCCCGCCAACATCGCGCCACCCATCTTGCCCGCGCCCACCAGCACGAGCGGCCCCACGCCACGCATGTCCAACGCCATCTCGATCCCGATCCCCGCGCGTTCGCGCGTTCTTCCTTTTTGTTTGTGGGCGACGGGCCTTTCCCGCCCCGAGTGTCGAGCCTCGAGGTCCAGCCACGTCGGCGCCTCCAACGCAAGGAGAGGTTACGCCACCGCTCAACCGCCTTGAATTTCGCAGAAAACAGCGCCTTTTCCCAAGTCTCCCGGACCCAATGTGTACCGCCTCCGTGAACGGTGGTCAACGGTCACCCGCGCCGCGTCGGATCACGTCGTCTCCCATCGGCTTAAGGCTTCAGCTGCCCCTGTCGGATCATCCCGAAGTCTGTAGACGGTCTGGCGCGTCAGCCCCAGCGCCTTCGCCACGTCGGCCACCCGCTCGCCCATCGCCAACCGCGCCCCCACCGCCCTGATGTCCTCCGCACGATAGGACGGCTTGCGGCCTCTGTATGCGTCCCCGTCAGTTTCCTTGCGGTGGTCTATGCCG
>CALSBD010000036.1:0-12770 GCA_943373055.1 Rhizobium sp. Q54 | reverse complement strand
CCGCGGGTCTTCCCTTTGATCTGGGCATCATCCGCAATCACTATGTGGGCCGCACCTTCATTCAGCCAACCGACTCCATCCGCCACATGGGCGTCAAGCTGAAGCACAATCCCAACAAGGCGGTGATCGCGGGCAAGCGGGTCATCCTTGTCGACGATTCCATCGTGCGCGGCACCACGTCGAAAAAGATTGTCCAGATGGTGCGCGACGCCGGGGCGAGCGAAGTGCACATGCGCATCGCCTCCCCGCCGACCACCGACCCGTGCTTCTATGGCGTCGACACCCCCGAAAAGGCCAAGCTAATCGCCGCCAATATGACGCTTGAGGAACTGGCCGCCTTCATCCAGGTCGATAGTCTTGCGTTTTTGTCGATCGACGGGCTGTACCGCGCAGTCGGCGAGCCTGGCCGCGACCCCGCGCGTCCGCGCTATTGTGATGCCTGCTTCACCGGCGACTATCCCACCTTGTTGACCGATCGCGCGCGCGCCCAGTCGGGCGCCGCCGCCCGCCCTCGCGAGCGGACCTTGATTGCCAACCGCTGATCCCCATCTTGAGCGAGATTGAAACGGAGCCGTCCATGACCTCCTCGTCCCAGGCTGGCCGCATCGCGGTCGTCACCGGCGCGTCGCGCGGCATCGGCCGGGCCGTGGCGCTCGATCTGGCGCGCCAAGGCGCCCACGTGATCGCGATTGCCCGCACGACCGGGGGGCTTGAAGAACTCGATGACGAGATCCGTGCGCTCGGCGGCCACGCCACGCTGGTGCCGCTGGATTTAAAGGACGGCAAGGCGATCGATTCGCTGGGCGCCGCGCTTTATGAGCGCTTCGGCCGCGTCGATGCGCTCATTGGCAATGCCGCGGTGCTCGGCGTCCTGTCGCCGGTCTCCCACCTGGACGACAAGGTGTGGGACGAGGTGATGACGATCAACGTCAACGCCAATTGGCGCCTCATCCGCACGCTAGAGCCACTCTTGAAGCAGTCTCCGGCCGGCCGCGCGGTGTTTTTGTCGTCCGGCGTCGCGCGCACCATGAAAGCGTATTGGGGTGTCTATGCCATCAGCAAGGCCGCGCTGGAGTGCATGGTCGGCACCTGGGCGGCCGAGCTGAAGATCACCAATGTGAAGGCCAATATCGTCAGCCCTGGGCCGATCCGCACCGCCATGCGCGCCCGTGCCATGCCGGGTGAAGATCCCATGACGCTGACCCCGCCAGAAGAGCTCGCGCCCTTCATCACCGCCATGGTCGCGCCCGACTATGAGCAAACCGGAATGCTGTTCGACTTCCGCACCAAGGCGGCCACGCCGATCGCGGTCGCGAGCTGATCCCGTCGAACCCCGTGGTTAGTTATTGCCCGTCGAGGGCCGTACCGGTACGGCCGCGCGTTCGGCGTCGCGGCTGTCGCGGAATTCAAACACCCGCCGCAGGATGCCCGGCGCGATCGCCGACATCGGGTTGATTTCCAGAACCGCGTTTTCGATTGGCCCGGTCAGCGCGAACGTCACGCCGACTATGCCGCCCTCCTGCCCGCCGGCCACGATCTGACCTAGGATCGGCACACGCGCGATCAGGTTGTTGAGCCGGTAAGCGGGGATATAGGTGCCAACGATGGACAGGCGCCGCGCGTCGAGATCGATCGTCCCCGCCGCTGTCGCGCCTTGGGTATCACCGCGCAGCACCGCGTCATCCACCTCGATCTTGCCGTCTTTGAGCGCGTAGCGGGTGACGAACTTTTCAAAGCGCGCGGGCGGCGCCTGCTCGCCGCGCGGCCGGTCCGTGTCATCGAGTTGGAAGTCGCGCGCCAAAAGCACGCCCGTCGCGCGCCCGGGCCCCGTAAAGTTGGCCGACATTTCCGCCCGACCGCCCGACACCTGGCCGTAGAGATCCGCGAACTTCAGAAGCGAGCCCGCATTGTCCGCCGTGACGACCAGCGTACGCTTGCCCGCACCGGCGGGCGTCAGCCGGGCCGACACCGCTGCCTTGCCATCAAGCTTGCCGGCAAAATCAAGGCTGGCCACGATCCCGTCACGCAGAGCCACCTTGGCCGTGGTGGCTTGCAAAGTGACGTTGTTGAAGCCAATCAGGCGGCCGGCGTCGATGGCGATATCGATGGCCTGGTTCTTCGCGTCCGGCGTCGGTACGCCGCGTTGCGAGCCGCGCTTGGCGGATAGGATGAGGCCGCGCGCGTCAAACACCTGGGCCTGGAAGCCGATCTTGAGCGTCGGGCCGTCGCGCTCGATGGTCAAACGCCCCTCGTCTCCCTTGCGCAAGGCAAACCGGTCAAGCCGCGCGGCCATCGGCGTATAGTCGGCCGCCAGCTCAACGCGGCCACGCATCTCCAGCCCTTCGGAGGTGAACACGAGGTTCTCAATGCGCGGCGGTGCGCCGGTCGGCGCGACGAGATCAAACGTCGCCTTGGCTGGAACGCCGGCACCCTTGGTCCAGCCAAACACGGGCAAAGAGAGCCGCGCCCGGGTGAGGTCCGCTTCCACCTTGGTCAAGCTCGCCGTGGCCGTGTTGCCGTCATCCACCTGATTGGCCGTCACGTCGACACGCCCATCGAGGAAGTCGGTGCCGCCAAAACCCAGGCGTTGGAAGGCGGCCTCATCCAGCGTGAAGCCGATCGCTCGCGAGCCTGCGCCATCCACCTTCAAGAACAGATCGACCTTGGCGTCGACGCCATCGATGCGCGCCTGACCCGCAAGCTTGGTGCCCGACGGCAGCACGGTGAGCTTCAGCCGGCCATTCTCTATTTTGCGACCTTGAATGGGCTTGCGCGCCGCGAACCGCTCCAAACTGGCTTCGATGGCAAAATCCACGTCTTCGGGTCTCAGGGGGTCCCTGAGCCGAAACTCCGCCTCCACCCGGGCGACCGCCGTGCCGGAGAGGTCGGCCGCATTAAGCCCAATCGGCTCCAGAGCGCGAAATGGCTCGGCGCCGGCGATCTCGGCTAAGGCCCCCACGTCGCCGCGCGCGTCAAACGCGATGCGGCTCAGGGGCACGGGATCAAACGTGTCGACGATCTGGAAGCTGAAGTCGGACAGCGCCACCCGCGCACCACTGGGGACGGTCACTTGCCCCAGATTTGCCTGCGCCAACAGTTCCCGGTTCGCAACCACGATCCGACCAGCGGCCCCCGTCACATCGGGCACCTTGCCCAAGGTCTTGACGGTGAGATCGCGGAAACCAAAGGCCACCCGAATGGCATCCTTCGGCCAATCCAACGGGCGATAGAGCTGCGGCAAATTAAGCTCAATGCGGCCGCCTGCATCGGCCCGACCGCTGAGGATATTGTCGAGGAACCAGCTGCGCGCCGGCGGCGCCACCCAGATCGGCCACATGCGCGCAATATCGCCGGCATCCACCTCGCTCCACTCAAGGCCAAGCCGCAGGGTTGGATCGATGCGGACAAAATCGACCTGCCCGGCGAGCTTCAAGAACCGCTCGCGCTCACCCACGCGCCATTTAAGCTCTGAGGGCTCCAGATCGATCAGCGCGCGCTCGGGCGAGACGACAAGATTAAGCTGTCCGCGATTAAGCACGATGGGATCACCCGCCACGCCCACCGGCAAGAGCGCGATCTCCTGCGGTGTCAGTTGAATGCGCCAGTCACCCATAGGCTGAGCGGGAGGGAGGATGCGGCCTCCAAACGCGAACCGGGTATCCCCGGACTTCACGACAAATCTGGTGACATCAAACGACCGCTCCACCGGCCGCCACGCAACCGCGAGCTCCGCTTCGTCAACCTGCACCCGGTCCGTCCGGTTGGGCCCAAACCGCACCAGCCCGGCGCCGAGCCCCAGGCGCCCTTCTGCCATCTCCAAGGCGCCCCGCGCGCCAAAGCGCAGGCGCACGGCGGGATAAAAGTTCGACGCCATATCGAAGCCGGGAAACTGCACACCCGCGAAATCAACGAGACTGATATCCGCCCCGTCGATATCCACTGTCGTGCGTCCCTCCGCGTCGCTGTGTCGGCGCGCCGTCAGCGTCCAGCGGCCATCGGTGCTCACCCCCGACACGGTGGCGTCAAAGCCGCCGGTGGCATCAAGATCGGCCGTGAGTTCCACATCAAACAGCGACCAGCGCTGCTCATAGTTGAAGATAACGCGCGAGAAGGTGACCGTGGCACCCACCACATCGATGCGCTCCAGCGACGCGGCCGGGCCGCGCGGTTGGCGCAAGGCGTATTCCGCTGCTTCCAGCACGGCGTCGATCGCCACCCGCTCACGCGGGCGCGGATCATCCAATCGCCGTTTGATCACGGGGCGCTCAACCCGGATCGAGCGCGGCACCACTTCGCCGGTCAAAAGAGGCCACGCGCCCGCGCTCACCTCAATGAGCGGCACCGTCATCTCGGTCAATCCGTCGCCAAACCGCGCCGTGGTGTCGCGAATGGCAAGCACGAGGCCCTGCCCTGCGCGCCACTCCACCGACACCGCGCCCAGCGCCGCCGAGCCGCCCGGACCGACCATTTGCGTGATCGCGGCCAGTGCCTCTTGCCGGCCATGTTCGACATCAAGCGGCCCACTGGAAATCCGTGCCGCCATCAGGCCGACGGCCACGCCGCTTAACGTGACAATGAGCATGACCGTGGCGATCACAATGCCAAGCCAGCGACGCTTGCGGCGTCGCGGCCGGGCCGGATCGGCGGCAGCGGTCACATCCATCGAAATGGCATCCTCCCTGGACCCACAGCGGGCCCTGTTGCGCGGGTGTATCCCACGTCGGCTGACGAGGAACCGGGCGCTTACGCTAGCCACATGCCGCTCGTATCGCCTGGCGCCCGTTCATTTGAGAGCCCGCCGTCGACTTGGCATGGCGAATCGCACCGGATCAAGCCAAAACGTCGCGAGGCGATCCAAGGCAGCGGATACGGGCGCTCTCAAAGCGTCTCGAACTGGCAATCCGCACTGCCAGTGATGCCGTATCTCCAGCGAACCCTGTCAGATCTTACCGACAAAAGGATGGCGAAAATGGCGTTGGCTGTGGGCGATATGGCCCCCGATTTTGACTTGCCCACCGATGGCGGCGGCCGCGTGAAGCTGTCGGCGCACGCCGGCAAGGCGGTGGTTGTCTATTTCTACCCGAAGGACGACACCTCGGGCTGCACCAAGGAAGCACAAGCCTTTTCCGACCTTGCCGACGAGTTTGCCGCGCTTGGGATCCCCGTGATCGGCATCTCGCCCGATCCGGTGAAGAGCCACGACAAGTTCAAGGCCAAATACAACCTCAACCTGATCCTCGCCGCCGACGAAGACAAGACCGCGCTTGAGGCGTGGGGCGTGTGGGTAGAGAAGTCGATGTATGGCCGCGCCTACATGGGCGTGGAACGCTCCACCTTCCTGGTGGGCGCCGACGGCAAGATCGCCAAGGCCTGGCCAAAGGTGAAGGTGCCCGGCCACGCCGAAGAGGTCTTGGCCGCTGCGAAGGCGCTTTGACCCGATCGGACATGACCCTTTCGACCACGACCTTGGCCGACGCGGCCCGCCGCATCGTTTTGTCACCCGATCCGGACCACAAGCGCGCGCTGTCGTTTGAGACGGCGAAGGCGTGGTTCGGCGGGCGGCTGTCGGTCGCCCTCAAGTCGAGTGCGGTCGCCCTGCCCGATCGGCCAGGTCGCCCGGCAAAGCCGGTGCTGTTGCCCCCCAGCGAAATGCCGCGGCGGGCAGCGGGCGGCACATCGGGCAAGGTCGCGCTGATCCATTCGCTCGCCCATATTGAGTTGAACGCGGTCGACTTGACCTGGGACCTCATAGGCCGGTTCGCCGGCCATGAGCCGATGCCGCGCTCATACTTCGATGACTTTGTCCGCGTCGGCGTGGAAGAGGCCAAGCACTTTGGGCTGTTGTCCGAACGGCTCAAGGAGTTGGGCGCCGCCTATGGCGACTTGCCGGCCCATGACGGTCTGTGGCAAGCGGCAGAGGCAACGGCTAATGATTTCCTCGCCCGCCTCGCTATCATCCCCTTGGTGCTGGAGGCGCGCGGCCTTGATGTGACGCCGTCCATGGCCGAAAAGCTGATCGCCAGCGGCGACCTCGCCACGGCGGATATCCTGCGGCTCATCTATCGCGATGAGAAGCGCCACGTCTCGATTGGCGCCCGCTGGTTTCGGTTTTTGTGCGACCGACGTCGAATCGCACCGGAGCCCACGTTCCACACCTTGGTCCGCCGTCACTTCCGCGGCGCGCTCAAGCCGCCCTTTAACGATCGCGCCCGCTCCGAAGCAGGCCTCACGCCGGGGTTCTATAAGCCGCTGGTGGGGGCCGAGCGGTGAGAAACCTCTCTTTTGCCAGCACATCGACCGCTGATTGTTAATTCCAGCAAGCCCTTGTTAACCATAAAGGGCTTCAATCCTCGCCATCCCGTGTGGCAGGATTTTCATGACCGCTCCCCCCTCCAATCGGCGCACATTCGGCAAGCGGCGCGAGCCGCACCGGATCATCATTGCGCGCGGTCAGGACGTCCAGTCCTACACCATCAGTCCATGGCTGGCGCTGTCGGTCGGCGTCGTCGGCCTCTTGATGACCTTCGCCTATTTTGGCGCGACGGCGTATCTCATCTATCGCGATGACATCATCGGTGGCGCGCTCGCCCGCCAGGCCCGCCTGCAGCACGCCTATGAAGACCGTATCGCCGCGCTGCGCACCCAAATTGATCGCATCAATGCCCGCCAGTTGATCGACCAGGACGCGTTTGAAGCCAAGATCGCCGAACTCATGAAGCGCCAAGAGCAGCTGGTCGCGACCGGCGGCGCGGTCGGTGATTTGATGACGCGGGCAAAAGAAGCCGGTCTTGATCTGACCCCGACCGCCACCGGCGCGTTTGGCAAGACGCCAACGCCGAAGCCGGAGGTGAAACCGGCCGGCGCGTTCCGCTCGTCCGCGACGCCCGCGCGCGGCAATGATAAGCGCCCCGGCGCCCGCATCGCCGCGGTGGCCGACGAAATCGACGCCGTGACGAAGACCCAAGTATCGGCGCTCGAGGCCCTCGCCCGTGACGCCAATGACCGGGCCGCCGGCATCCGCAAAGTGGCAAGCAAGCTTGGCTTGCCCATTGACGCCGCCATTGAGGCCACCCCGCGCCCGAAGGCGGACAAGGACGCCGTCGGCGGTCCGTTCGAGGCGCTGCCGCCGGGCCCGTTTCGCGATCGCCTCGTCAGTGCGGATATGGCGTTGTCGCAGTTCCTGCGCGTGCGCGCCGGCGTCGAGCGCTTGCCGATCCGCCGACCCACGGGCACCGAAAACGCCATCACGTCAGAGTTCGGCCCGCGCCGGGATCCGTTCCTTGGCGTCATGGCCATGCACACCGGCATCGATTTTCGCGGCGCGTCGGGCGATCCCATTCGGGCCACGGCGGCTGGCACGGTGACGAAGGCCGGCCGCGAGGGCGGCTATGGGCTAATGGTCGAGATTGATCACGGCGGCGGCCTGACCACCCGCTTCGCCCACATGTCGCGCATCCGCGTGGACGTCGGCGATAGCGTGAAGGTCGGCGACGTGGTTGGCCTCGTCGGCTCCACCGGCCGCTCCACCGGCCCCCACCTCCACTACGAAACCCGCGTCAACGGCGACGCAGTCAACCCCATGACCTATTTGTCAGCGGGACGGCAGTTGAAGGCGTATATGGAGTGAGAGGTAGGCGTTGCTGATCGCGGCAAACGGGGGAATTTGCTTCGCTCGGTAACGGAGTTGTTTTGATTTATACAACCGAATGAATTGACAAAGGCCATTCCAGTCCCTACTCTTGCAACCCTAAGCATAATTTTAGCGAGGCGGCGAGCGTTATGGCACTGACCGATAAGCAGGCCTATCATAGTGGGGAAATTCGCCGCTTCCGGCTCAATTGCTGGGCGGAGAAGGTCCGTTTCGGACTTGGTTTTGGTGTGCTCGTTTCGCTAGTCGTGTTTGGGATTTTGCAGGCGATTGACGTTTCCCGCGAAACTGCCAACTCCGCGGGTATCGTGACTTTATTCGTTACAATGTTCGCGTCACTCGTATTCTACCGTCCAAAACTCGAAAACGACCAAAATGGGATCAAACATTGAACATCCATTTTGACTCTGAAAATATTCATCTTTTGACACTGGCAGTTTGTACCTTATATTTTATAATTATTTTTGTTTTTGACTCTGTGAAGCACGGACAAATCGTTTTTACACGAGATTATGGCCGCATTGTCTTGGACGGGATTACGCTCAGCACCGGCGTTGCGATCGGTTTTGGGCTATTCGATACAAAGCTTTTAACCGTCATCGCGACCACGCCTTACTACGGCACAGTGGTCGCGATGATCTGTATCTTGGGCCCTATCGTCAATGTCGCCCAGAGATACGGCCGAGCCATCGATTGAGACGGGTTGGGCTGATGCCCCCCCTCACCCACTGATCTTGCTGAAATCCGCGACCTGGTGGCAGGCGGCGCGGATGGCGGCGAGGAGGTTGAGGCGGTTTTCGCGGATCGCGGCGTCGTCGACATTGACAAGGATCGCCTCGAAGAACGCATCGACCGGCGCGCGCAAGGTGGCGAGTGCGGCCATGGCGGCGGCGAAATCTTCGCGAGCGAGGGCGGCGCGCGCGTCAGCCCCCGCGGTGCCCAGGCTCGCGGCCAGCGCGATCTCGGCGGGTTCAGCCAGGCGGTCGGCATGGATCGCGCCGTCATAGGCCCGGCCGTCCTTCTTCTCCTCCGCCTTGAGGATGTTCGCCGCGCGACGATAGCCCGCGAGCAGATTGACGCCGTCGTCGGTCGACAGGAACGCGCCCAGCGCCTCAACCCGGCGCACCACCATCAACAAATCGTCCTGCCCACCGAGCGCGAACACCGCATCCACGAGATCATGCCGCGCGCCCTGATCGCGCAAGACGACCTTCAGGCGGTCGGCGAAGAAGGACAGGAGGTCGGCTACGGCATCGGTTGCGGACTGAGCCTTAGCGACAGCCGCATGGCCTGACAGCGCGCGCCCAGCTTCCGACGCCAAGCTCATCCGCACCCCATTATCCACCACCAGCCGGATCACACCCAAAGCCGCGCGGCGCAGGGCGTAGGGGTCTTTCGACCCGGTCGGCTTTTCGTCGATCGCCCAGAAGCCGGTGAGCACGTCGAGCTTATCGGCGAGCGCGACGGCGATCGAGACGGGGTTGGTCGGCACGCGGTCGGAGGGGCCAAGCGGCTTGTAGTGCTCCTCGATGGCGAGCGCGACGTCGGCGTCTTCGCCTTGCAGCTGAGCATATTTATGCCCCATCAGGCCCTGCACCTCGGGGAACTCGCCGACCACCTCGGTCATCAAGTCCGCCTTGGCAAGTTCGGCCGCGCGGGCCGCCTTGTCGGGATCGGCGCCGACGATCGGCGCGATCGCGCGGGCGAGCGCCACCAGCCGATCGACGCGCGCGCCTTGTGTACCGAGCTTTTCGTGGAACACGATATCAAGCGTCTTCAGCTTAGCGAGGCGCTGGTCGAGCGGCTTACCCTTATCGGCATAGTCCGGCAGCGGGCCCTGGTCGGTCTCATAGAAGTAGAGCGCGTCGGACAAGCGGGCGCGGATCACGCGTTCATTGCCCGCGATGATCGCCTTGCCGCCGTCCGTCGCGGCCATGTTGGAAATCAGCAAAAACCGATTGGCGAGCCGACCGGTCGTGGGATCCTTGACCACGAAGCACTTTTGGTTGGCCCGGATCGTCGCGCGGATCACCTCGTCGGGCACCTTCAAGAAGCGCTCTTCAAACGAGCCCATCAAGACAACCGGCCACTCCACGAGCCCGGCCACCTCTTCAAGCAGCCCCTCGTCCTCAACCAGCTCCAGCCCTTGCGCGAAGGCGAGCGTCTTGGCGTCAGCGAGGATGATGTCCTTGCGCCGATCGGCATCCAGGATCACCTTCGCCTTCTCAAGGCTTGCGACATAGTCGTCAAACCGGCGCACCTTGATAGGGGCCGGCGCCAGGAAGCGGTGGCCGAAGGTGATATCGCCCGACGCGATCCCCTCCACGTCGACGTGGATGACCTCCGGCTCCTCGGTCTCCGGGCCGAAGGTGCACACGATTTCCTGCAGCGGCCGCACGAACTTGAGTGAGCCCGAGCCCCAGCGCATGGACTTCGGCCAGGGGAAGCCCTTGATCGTCGCCGGGATCAAATCGGCGATCACGTCGGTCGCCAACCGTCCAGGCTTTTTGAGATCGGCAACGTAGAAGTCCCCCTTCTTGCCATCACTGACCACCCGCGCCTCGGCGATCGACGCCAGACCCGCCGCCTTCAGAAAGCCTGCAAGCGCCGCCTCGGGCGAGCCCACGCGCGGCCCCTTGCGCTCCTCGGTCAGATCCGGCCCCTTCACCGGCACGCCGGTCACGGTCAACGCGAGCCGGCGCGGCGTGACGAACGCCTTGGCGCCTTCATAGACAAGCCCCGCCTCGACGAGACCATTGGTGATCGAACCCTTGAGGTCCTCGGCCGCCTTGCGCTGCATACGCGCAGGGATTTCCTCGCAGAAGAGTTCGATGAGCAAGTCGGGCATGGCACGGTCCGCTGGTGGCGTGGCGATGGGCTGGCATTAAAGCGTCACTCGCCCCCGCGCAAGCGAGCCGTGCGGCAAACTCCCCCCTTGCATCCGCCGCGCCGAGGGGCCACCTACCGTGCGGTTCAAGTCCTCGCACGCGCTCGCTTCGTGGCGCCGGAGTGGGTCGCCATGCATGCGTCGCAGTTGTTAGGTCTCGCCATCGTCGTCACCGCCATGGGCATCTTCCTCTGGTCGAGCTTTAAGGCGTAAGGTCCCCCACCCGCGCCGGTTCTGGGGAAACGCGATGCCTCGCCTGCTTTTATTGCGCCATGCGAAGTCGACTTGGGATGATCCCGGCCTGGTCGATTATGAACGCCCGCTGTCCGCCCGCGGTCGCCGATCCGCTCCCATGATGGGGCGCCACATGGCCGCCCACCATCTGTTGCCCGACCGGGTGTTGTGCTCCGCCGCTCGCCGCACCCGTGAGACGTTCGCGGGGCTGTTGTCCTATTTCGACCGCGACGTGGACGCGCGCATCACGCGCCAGCTTTACGACGTGCCAGCGAGCCGGCTCATTGATCTCGTCAAGCGGGATGGCGGCGATGTGAAATCGCTGTTGGTGGTCGGCCATAACCCGGCCATGCAGGAAGCCGCGCTCGCCCTCATCGGCAGTGGCAATCCGGCGTTCGTCGCCGATATCACCGAGAAATTCCCCACAGCCGGGCTCGCCGTCATCGATTTCGACGTCAAGCGCTTCGCCGACATCACGACGGGCACCGGCCGCATCGTCGCGTTCTTCCGCCCGCGCGAGCTGGAGGCGGTCGATGGCGAGACGAGCGATGCCGATGAATGACCGAGCGGTGAGCGCCGCGCGATGAGCGACAAGCTGACCACGTTCGGTGACGATGCGCGCATCGCCTTGGCGAACCTGGCCGATTATGCCACCGGCCTTGTCACGCCCACCGTACGGCTCGGCGTCACCGGCCTGTCGCGGGCCGGTAAGACGGTTTTCATCACCGCGCTCGTCCACAATCTCGTCCACGGCGGCCGCTTGCCCGTGTTCGAAGCCGCCGCCAGTGGTCGGCTTGCCAAGGCCACGCGCGAGCCGCAGCCTGACGATGCGGTACCCACCTTCGCCTATGACGATCACGTGGCCACTTTGGTCGACCAGCGCGCCTGGCCACAGTCGACCCGCCGCATCTCGCAAATGCGGCTCACGCTCACGTTTGAGTCGGCCTCGTGGCTGAGCCGAAACCTCGGCGGCGGGCGGCTGCATCTGGATATCGTCGATTATCCCGGCGAATGGCTCCTCGATCTGCCGCTGTTGACCAAGGACTACGCGACGTGGTCACGCGAGGCGATCGAGCTGTCGCGGCTGCCAAACCGCGTGGCGCTCGCCGCCCAATGGCACGCCCGCATGGCCGACGCGCAGGCCGCCGGCCCGGAGAACGAAACCGTCGCGCGCGAACTGGCCAGCGCCTTCACCGACTATTTGCGCGCCTGCCGGGCCGATGAGCACGCGCTGTCCACCTTGCCGCCCGGGCGCTTCTTGATGCCGGGCGATCTGGAAGGATCGCCTGCCCTCACCTTTGCGCCCCTGGCGTGGCCCGACGGGCCGGGGCTGACCCCCGGGCGCACACTGTTTCAAATGATGGAGCGCCGCTACGAGGCCTATAAGGACGTGGTGGTGCGCCCGTTCTTCCGCGATCACTTCGCACGGCTCGATCGGCAGATCGTGCTCGTCGATGCGCTCTCCGCGCTCAATGCAGGCGCGGGCGCGGTGCGTGATCTGGAGACGGCGCTCGCCGATATCCTCGCGTGCTTCCGCACCGGCCAGTCCTCTTGGCTGTCAAGCCTCGTCTCGCGCCGCATCGACCGCATCGTCTTCGCCGCCACCAAGGCCGATCACTTGCACCATTCCAGCCATGACCGGCTGGAGGCGATCTTACGCCGCCTCGTGCGGCGCGCCGCCGACCGAGCGGCGTTTTCAGGTGCTGAGGTGGATGTGATCGCGCTCGCCGCCGTGCGGGCCACGCGCGAGGCGATGGTCAAACACGACGGCGCCACCTTGCCGGCGATCTTTGGCGTGCCGCTCGCGGGCGAAACGATGGACGGTGAGACGTTTGACGGCACCGGCGAGGTGGCGGTGTTTCCCGGCGATCTGCCCACCGATCTTGAGCGCCTGTTCGGCGCCGTCGACACGGCTGCCACGGCCCAAAGCGCGGTGATGACGCCATTACGGTTTCTGCGCTTCCGCCCGCCCAAGCTGGAGGTGGGCGCTGAGGGCCTCAC
>CALSBD010000035.1:0-12773 GCA_943373055.1 Rhizobium sp. Q54 | reverse complement strand
CGCTAGCAAGGCGCAAGCATCCCATGGGCCCCAATTCGCTCGATGCCCTGTGCGCGCGCTACGGGATCGACAATTCGCGCCGCACCCGCCACGGCGCGTTGCTGGATTCGGAGATCCTGGCCGAGGTCTATATTGAGCTCATTGGCGGCAAGCAGGCGGACCTGGGGCTTGCCACCGCCGCGCAAGCCGCGCAAAACACCCGTGGTCCCAACGGCCGGGCGCGGGCGACCTCGAAGACGCGGCCGACCCCTTTGCCGCCGCGCCTCAGCGAGGCGGAGGTGGCCGCGCACGCCGCCTTCGTCGCCAAGATGGGCGAGACGGCGCTGTGGTGCGCCTATAAGCCCACCGCCGAGGGCTGACAGCCGCGCTGCTCGCTGTCACTCACAGGCTGGCACGGGATCGTGAAGCGACCTTACGGATTTTTAAGTCGCGTTTTTGCCATGATGCGTCCTACACTTTTCGTGTGGCGTGCCAATCGTGGGCGCCATCGGAATTCGCCGCGAGGACCCGATCTCGCTTTGGACAACCATCCAAACGACCGGGGCGCGCGTAGACCCTCTTGATACACGTCAAGTCAGAGGGGGCTCGCCCGGGGACGGGGCGGGAGTTCCGGAAGGACGAACTGAAGGAGGGCGCATTTCATGGCCCAAACGGCTTCACTTCCCGCGATCGCCTCGGCAGAAGGCGGTCTATCACGTTATTTGGATGAAATTCGTCGGTTCCCCATGCTGGAGCCGAACGAGGAATACATGCTCGCCAAGCGCTATCTGGAGCACGGCGACCGCGATGCGGCGCATCGCCTGGTCACGTCGCACCTGCGCCTGGTCGCCAAGATCGCCATGGGGTATCGCGGCTACGGCCTGCCGATCTCCGAGGTGATTTCGGAGGGCAATGTAGGCCTCATGCAGGCGGTCAAGCGGTTCGAGCCTGAGAAGGGCTTCCGGCTGGCCACCTATGCCATGTGGTGGATCAAGGCCTCGATCCAGGAGTATATCCTGCGGTCCTGGTCGCTCGTGAAGATGGGCACCACAGCCAATCAAAAGCGGCTGTTCTTCAATCTGCGCAAGATGAAGGGCCAGATTCAGGCGCTCGAAGAGGGCGATCTGAAGCCGGAGCAGGTGACCCACATCGCCACCAAGCTCGGTGTGACCGAGGACGAAGTGGTCTCCATGAACCGCCGCCTGTCAGGCGACGCGTCGCTCAACGCCCCGCTCAAGGCCGACGAGGAATCGTCTGAGTGGCAGGATTGGCTGGTCGACGAAACCGACAGCCAAGAGACCGTGCTCGCCGAAACCGAAGAGCTTGACCAGCGCAAGCGCATGCTCAAGGACGCGCTCGGTGTCCTCAATGAGCGCGAGCGGCGCATCTTCGAGGCGCGGCGCTTGGCCGATGAGCCGGTGACGCTCGAAGCGTTGTCGGACGAGTTTGGCGTCAGCCGCGAGCGCGTGCGCCAGATTGAGGTGCGCGCGTTCGAGAAGGTGCAAAATGCCGTGATGGCCGCCGCGCGGATGGCCAATACGCCGCGCGCGCTGGCCGTTCCGGCTGGCTAATCCTCGCGAAAGTGAACGAACATCAGGCGCGCCCGACCGGCGCGCCTTTTTCGTTGCCTGCCGACCAATTGTGCAATGCCTAACGGATCGGCAACCGCCACGATTGACCCCACGGCGCGTTCGCCCTAAACGGCGCATACGACTTTCGTGGAGTTCCCGCCATGGCCGCCATCCGCCGTCTGCTTGTCGCCAATCGGTCCGAAATCGCCATCCGCGTGTTCCGTGCGGCCACCGAACTCGGCATTCGAACGATCGCGATCTACGCGGAGGAAGACAAGCTGTCGCTCCACCGCTTCAAGGCGGACGAGGCGTATCTTGTCGGGCGCGGCCCGCACCTTCTGCAGCCCATGGGGCCGTTGGAAAGCTATTTGTCGATCGACGAGGTGATCCGCGTGGCGCTCGAGGCCAAGGCGGACGCGATCCACCCCGGCTATGGCTTTTTGTCGGAGAGCCCCGAATTCGCCGAGGCCTGCGCGGCCAATGGCATCATCTTCGTGGGCCCCTCCCCCGACACCATGCGCCAGCTGGGCAATAAGGTGGCCGCGCGCAACCTCGCCAAGGCGGTCAATGTGCCGGTGATGCCGGCGACGGATCCGCTGCCCGACGATGGCGAGGCGATCAAGCGGCTCGCCGCCGAGATCGGCTATCCGGTGATGCTCAAGGCGTCTTGGGGTGGCGGCGGGCGCGGCATGCGGCCAATTGAAAGCGAGGACAAACTCCTCGACGTGGTGTTCGCGGCCAAGCGCGAGGCGAAGGCGGCGTTCGGCAAGGACGAGGTGTATCTGGAAAAGCTGGTGCGCCGGGCGCGCCACGTCGAAGTGCAGATCCTGGGCGATACCCACGGCACGCTCGTTCACCTTTATGAGCGCGACTGCTCGATCCAGCGGCGCAATCAAAAGGTCATCGAGCGCGCGCCCGCGCCGTACCTCGATCCGACCACCCAGGCGGAGCTATGCGAAGCGGCTCTGCGTATTGGCCGGGCAACCAGCTATGTGGCGGCCGGCACGGTCGAGTTCTTGATGGATGCCGACACCGGCAAGTTCTATTTCATCGAGGTCAACCCGCGCATTCAGGTCGAGCACACGGTGACGGAGGTCGTCACCGACCTTGATATCGTCAAGGCGCAGATCAAAATCCTCGAAGGGGGCCGCATCGGCGCCAAGGATGCCAGTGGCGACTGGGAAGTCGGCATTCCGCCGCAAGACGAGATCTCGTTGCGCGGCCATGCCATGCAGTGCCGCATCACCACCGAGAACCCGGAAAACAACTTCATCCCGGACTATGGCCGCATCACCGCCTACCGCGGCGCGTTCGGCTTCGGCATCCGCGTGGATGGCGGCACGGCCTATTCGGGCGCGGTGGTGACGCGCTACTACGACCCGATGCTGGAAAAGATCACGGCCTGGGCGTCGACGCCGAAGGAAACGATCCGCCGCATGGACCGGGCGCTGCGCGAATACCGCATCCGCGGCGTGGCGACCAACCTGAACTTCCTGGAGGCGGTGCTGTCGCATCCGAAGTTCCAGGCGAACGAATACACCACCCGCTTTATCGACGAGACGCCGGAGCTGTTCGCGGCGCCCAAACGCAAGGACCGGGCGACCAAGCTCTTGACCTGGGTCGCCGACGTCACCGTCAACGGCCATCCCGAGACGCGGGGCCGCGCGCGACCGGCCGCCACAGCGCGGGCGCCGGAAGTGCCGGTGTTCGTGCGCCCGCCGCGCCAGGGCACACGGCAGCTTTTGGAGCAATTGGGCGCCAAGGGCTTCGCCGACTGGATGAAGGCGCAAAAGCGCGTGCTCGTCACCGACACCACCATGCGCGACGGCCACCAGTCGCTGTTGGCGACCCGCATGCGCACCTATGACATCACCCGCGTGGCGCCGGCCTATGCGAGCGGACTGCCGGACCTGTTGTCATTGGAATGTTGGGGAGGGGCCACCTTTGACGTGGCCATGCGCTTCCTGTCGGAGGATCCGTGGGAGCGGCTCAAGCGCGTGCGTGAGGGAGCGCCCAACCTCCTTACCCAGATGCTTTTGCGCGGCGCCAACGGCGTCGGCTACACGAGCTATCCCGACAATGTCGTGATCGACTTCGTCAATCGGGCGGCCGAAGGCGGCATGGACCTTTTCCGCATCTTCGACAGCCTCAATTGGGTGGAGAACATGCGCGTCGCCATCGACGCGGTGGTCGCAACCGGCAAAATCGCCGAAGGGGCCGTGTGCTACACCGGCGATATTCTCGATCCCAACCGCGCGAAATATGACCTCAAATACTATATCGGCGTCGCCAAGGACCTGGAGCGCGCGGGCTGCCATGTGCTGGGTCTCAAAGACATGGCCGGCCTGTTGAAGCCGGCTGCGGCGCGCATCCTCATCAAGGCGCTCAAGGACGAGATCAGCCTGCCGATCCACTTCCACACCCACGACACCTCCGGCATCGCCGGGGCGACGGTGCTGGCGGCCGTGGATGCCGGCGTTGACGCGGTCGACGCAGCGATGGACGCCATGTCGGGCACCACATCGCAACCGTGTCTGGGCTCGATCGTGGAAGCGCTGGCCCACACCGAGCGCGACACTGGGCTCGACACCGATGCCATCCGCCGCATCTCGTTCTATTGGGAGGCCGTGCGCACCCAGTATGCCGCGTTCGAAAGCGACCTGAAGTCGGGCGCCTCGGAGGTCTATCTCCACGAGATGCCGGGTGGCCAGTTCACCAACCTCAAGGAACAGGCCCGCTCGCTCGGTTTGGAGAGCCGCTGGCACGAGGTGGCCAAGGCCTATCGGGAGGCCAACGACCTGTTTGGCGATATCGTCAAGGTGACGCCGTCCTCGAAGGTGGTGGGTGACCTAGCGTTGATGATGGTGAGCCAAGGCATTACCGCCGAGGCCGTGCTTGATCCCAATACCGATGTCGCCTTCCCCGCCTCGGTCATCGACATGCTGCGCGGCGATCTGGGCCAACCGCCGGGCGGTTGGCCGGCCGGGCTGCAAAAGAAGGCGCTCAAGGGCGACATGCCGATCACCGTGCGGCCGGGCTCGCTGTTGCCGCCCGCCGACCTTGCCGCAATCCAGGCGGAGGCTGAGAAGAAGGTCGGGCGCGAGATCACGCCCTATGAACTTGCCTCTTACACCATGTATCCCAAGGTGTTCACCGACTTCGCCTTGACCATTGACCGGTATGGCCCCGTCGAGGTGCTGCCGACGCCGACATTCTTCTACGGCATGACGGTGGGCGAAGAGGTGACCATCGAGATCGAGCGCGGCAAGACGCTGGTGGTGCGTCTACAGGCGATTGGCGAGACCGACGAGGAAGGCCAGGTGAAGGTCTTCTTCGAGCTCAATGGTCAGCCGCGCATCGTCAAGCTGCCCAATCGGGCGGTCGCCGCCAAGGTGGTCGCGCGCCGCAAGGCTGAGGATGGCAACGACGCCCATGTGGCCGCGCCGATGCCCGGCTCGATTTCGTCGGTCGCGGTCAAGACCGGCGCCAAGATCAAGGCGGGCGACGTGCTGCTGACCTTGGAAGCCATGAAGATGGAAACCGTGCTTCACGCGCCGCGCGACGGCGAAGTGAAGGAAGTGTTGGTGGCGCCGGGCGCGCAAATTGATGCCAAGGACCTATTGGTGGTGCTGGGCTGACGTTAGGGCCTCATCCCAGGGCGGGAAAACCGGCTCCTGGGGTCAGGCGAAACCAAACAGGGGGGAGCGCCGATCGGATCCAGCCGGATCGAACGGCGCTCTCAAGCGTGTCGGGCAAGCCACGGTGAAGGCGCCGTGGCGGGCAAAGGGTCCCTCAAGGCGCTTGCGGCGACGGGGTCCGATGTCTAGCTTCCATTTTTGCCAAGAGCTGGGGGTCGTATCCGCCGTGACTGAACTCAAGAAGCGCGGCCTCGCCGAAGTGGCCAATGGGCGCGATGCCGACGTCGTGGAAGCGATGAAGGCCGAGATCCTAGAGAAGCTGACCTACGCGGTCGGCAAGGACCCCATCGTGGCGCGCCAGCATGACTGGCTGTTGGCCGCCAGCCACGTGGTGCGCGACCGCATTATCGACCGCTGGATGGCCTCCACCCGCGAGACGTATCGCTCCTCGCGCAAGCGGGTCTATTACCTGTCGCTGGAGTTCCTGATTGGTCGGCTGTTCCGCGACGCGGTGTCGAACCTGCAAATGCTGGAGCCGATTAAGGCGGCGCTGTCGTCATTCGGCGTGTCGTTTGACGAGATCATGGAGCTGGAGCCCGACGCGGCGCTCGGCAATGGCGGCCTTGGCCGGCTTGCCGCCTGCTTCATCGAATCCATGGCGACCGTGGGCGTGCCGGCGCTTGGCTATGGCATTCGCTATGAGCACGGCCTGTTCCGCCAGAAGATCATTGATGGCCGGCAGGTCGAGGTGCCCGAGGATTGGCTCTCGCACGGCAATCCGTGGGAGTTCGAGCGCCGCGAGGCGGCCTATGAGATCGGCTTTGGGGGCCAAGTCGAAGGCCGCGCCGATTGGGACGGCACGTCGAAGCCGGTGTGGAAGCCGGGCGACCGGGTGATCGCGGTCGCTTTTGACACGCCCGTAGTGGGTTGGCAGGGCGAGCGCATCACGACGCTGCGGCTGTGGAGCGCGCGCGCGCTCGACCCCATGCACCTTGATGCGTTCAACTCCGGCGACCACGTGGGCGCGGTGGCTGAACGCATGCGCGCCGAATCGATCAGCCGTGTGCTCTATCCGGCGGATTCGACCCCGGCTGGCCAGGAGCTGCGGCTGCGGCAGGAGTATTTCTTCACCTCCGCCTCGCTGCAGGATCTGGTGCGGCGCCATGTGCAGCAGTTCGGCGACATCCGCACCTTGCCCGACAAGGCGGCAGTGCAGCTCAACGATACCCATCCGGCGATCGCCGTCGCCGAGCTCATGCGGCTCCTGATCGACGTCCACGGGCTTGCCTGGGACGAGGCCTGGGCGGTGACCGGCCAGACGATCAGCTACACCAACCACACCCTTCTGCCCGAGGCGCTTGAGACGTGGCCGGTGCATCTGATGGAACGGCTGTTGCCGCGCCACATGCAGATCATCTACGCCATCAATGCGAAGCTCATCACTGAAGTGCGCGCGCGGCCTGGCGTCGACGAGGCGTTTGTCGGCGCGGTGTCGTTGATCGACGAGCACAATGGCCGGCGCGTGCGCATGGGCAACCTTGCGTTTGTCGGCTCCCATAAGGTCAACGGCGTTTCAGCGCTGCACACCAGCCTGATGCGCGAGACGGTGTTCCGCGACTTAAACGCGCTCTATCCCGACCGCATCGTCAACAAGACGAACGGCATCACGCCACGGCGCTGGTTCTTGCAGGCGAACCCGGAACTCGCAGCCCTGGTGGCCGGCACCATCGGCAACCATTTCACGCGCGATGCCGAGGCGCTCAAGGAGCTGACCCCGCACGCCCGCGATCCACGCTTCCAAGACGCGTTTGCCCGCATCAAGCGGCGCAACAAAGAAAAGCTCGCCGCGCGCATTCTTGCGGACACCGGAATCAAGGTCGATCCGTCGGCGCTGTTTGATATCCAGGTGAAGCGCATCCACGAGTACAAGCGCCAGCTTCTCAACATCCTTGAGACCATCGCGCTTTATAATGAGATCCGCGCCAACCCATCGAAGAACTGGGTGCCGCGCGTGAAGATTTTCGCCGGCAAGGCAGCGGCGAGCTATTGGACGGCGAAGTCGATCATTCGGTTGATCAACGACGTGGCGAAGGTGGTCAACAACGACCCCTTAGTGAACGGCTACCTCAAAGTGGTGTTCATGCCCAACTATAACGTCTCGCTCGCCGAGGTGATCATGCCGGCGGCGGACCTGTCCGAGCAGATCTCGACCGCGGGCCTGGAGGCGTCGGGCACCGGCAACATGAAGTTCGCGCTCAATGGCGCGCTCACCATTGGCACGCTGGACGGCGCCAATGTGGAGATCAAGGGGCTGGTTGGGGACGACAACATCTTCATCTTCGGCCTGACGGCGGACGAGGTGGCCGCGACGCGGGCGGAGGGCTATCGGCCGCGCGACATCATCGAGGCCACGCCGTCGTTACGCGACGTCTTGGAAGCGGTCGCCGGCGGGGCCTACTCGGCGGGTGAGCCGGGGCGGTATCGCGATCTGGTCGGCGCGCTCTATGATCACGACTGGTTCCTGGTGTGCGCCGACTTCGACGCCTACCAGAAGGCCCAGCGGCAGGTCGACCGGCTCTATGCCCAGCCCGGCGACTGGTGGCGCAAGGCGATCTTGAACACCGCCAATGTGGGCTGGTTCTCGTCTGACCGGACCATCCGCGAGTACGCGGAGGAAATCTGGAAGGCGTCAACGGCAAAGGTGGACTGATCGCGCGCGCGGCGCTTTCCTTCCGGCGCGTTTACCTCCACCATTGGTGGCGATAAAAAACATAAACGGGAGGGGCGCCGATGAGCGGGCGAGACCGGCTGTCGGCCGAGGAGTGTGAAGCGATCGTGACCGGCCAGCATGCCGATCCGTTCGCGATCCTGGGCGACCATGACACGGCGAGCGGACGGATGTTGCGCGCGTTCGTGCCCGGCGCGCACCGCCTCACCGCGACGGATCTCGCACAAGCGCCGCTCGCGGAGTTGAGCCTCATTCATCCGGCCGGCCTGTTCGAGGGGCCCGCGCCCGCGCGCGCGGCCCGCGCGCCGATCCGGCTTGTCGCCGAGGGACCAACGGGGACCTGGGCGCAGATTGATCCCTACTCATTTGGCCCGGTGCTGGGGCCGCTTGACGACTATTATCTCGCCGAAGGCTCGCATCTGCGCTTGTTTGATCGCTTGGGCGCCCATCCGCTCCGACACGAGGGCATCACCGGCGTGCATTTCGCCGTGTGGGCACCCAATGCGCGGCGCGTTGCCGTGGTGGGGCCGTTCAATGACTGGGACGGCCGGCGCCATGTGATGAGGAAGCGCGTCGATACGGGCGTGTTTGAGATCTTCGTGCCCGATGTCGGACCCGGCACGCTCTATAAGTTCGAGATTATCGGGGCGGATGGCGCTCGGCTGCCGCTCAAGGCCGATCCGTTCGCGTTCGCCTCGGAGATGAGGCCCGCGACCGCCTCAAAAGTGACGTCACCCGAGCCGTTCCCATGGACCGATACCGCGTATCTCACCGCGCGGGCCGCGCGCGATCCGCGGCGCACGCCCATGTCGATCTATGAGGTGCATTTAGGCTCTTGGCGCCAGGGGCCCGATGGGACGTTCAAAAGCTATGACGACTTGGCCGTGGAGCTCGTGGGCTATGCCCGCGAGATGGGCTTCACGCACCTGGAGTTCTTGCCCGTTTCCGAGCACCCGTATGATCCCTCGTGGGGTTATCAGCCCACCGGGCTCTATGCCCCCACCGCCCGCTTTGGCGATCCCGATGGGTTCGCCAGGCTCGTAGACGCCGCCCACGCGGCGGGGCTCGGCGTAATCTTGGATTGGGTGCCCGCCCACTTCCCCACCGACGCCCATGGCCTCGCCCGCTTTGACGGCACGGCGCTCTATGAACACGAGGATCCGCGCCAGGGCTATCACCCCGATTGGAACACGGCGATCTATAATTTCGGCCGGCGCGAGGTGGCATCCTACCTCATCAACAACGCGCTCTATTGGCTGGAGCGCTATCACATCGACGGGCTGCGCGTGGATGCGGTCGCTTCGATGCTTTATCTCGACTATTCGCGCAAGGACGGCGAGTGGATCCCGAACCGGGACGGCGGCAACGCCAATCTGGAGGCGATCGACTTTCTCAAGCGCATGAATGCGACCGTCTATGCCCAGCACCCCGGCGTGATCACGATCGCGGAGGAATCCACCTCGTGGCCGGGCGTGTCAAAGCCGGTGCACGAAGGCGGGCTCGGCTTTGGCTTCAAGTGGAACATGGGCTTCATGCACGACACGCTCGCTTACATGAAGCGCGACGCCGTGCATCGGCAGTATCACCACACCGACCTGACCTTCGGCATGCTGTACGCATTCTCCGAGAACTTCGTGCTGCCCTATAGCCACGACGAGGTGGTGCACGGCAAGGCGTCGCTCGTGGAGAAGATGTCGGGCGCGGATGACTGGCAGAAGTTCTCGTCGCTACGCGCGCTTTACGGGTTGATGTGGGGCTATCCGGGCAAAAAGCTTCTGTTCATGGGCCAGGAGTTCGGTCAGCGCCGCGAGTGGAGCGAAGCACGTGGGCTCGACTGGGACCTATTGGCGTATGCCCCGCACAAAGGCCTGTCGGACTGGGTGCGCGATCTCAACCGGCTTTACCAAGACACGCCGGCGCTACATGCCCGCGACTGCGAGGCTGATGGCTTCCGCTGGGCGGTGGTCGACGATCAGGCGCAATCCGTCGTGGCGTTCTTGCGCTTTGGCGCGCCGGGCGACGCGCCGGTGCTGATCGTTGTTAACTTCACGCCCTTGCCGCGCGACGGCTATCAGATCGGCGTGCCGCGCGGGGGATACTGGGCGGAGCGGCTCAATTCCGACGCGGGCGTCTATGGCGGATCGGGCGTGGGCAATTTCGGCGGGGTGATGGCGGAGGATATCGCCCATGGCGACTTCCCCGCGCGGCTGACGATCACCGTGCCGCCGCTGGGGGCGGTGTTTTTGGAAGGCACGGGCTGAATAAGCGTTGGTTTGAGATCCTTGAGGCGCAATCATCGCGCCCACACCGCGCGTATTTTTGATCGTTTAGGGATAAATATACTTGAACTGCACTTGCCTGTGTGACGTTTAGCCTCTGCGTATCTCTCGTTTTTGCTCTAGATGACTTTTTTGTTGCGGTTGTCGCAGACCCACTGTCTCACCGCCCATACAACAACCTGAGCGCGTCACGATGCCCTATTGAAGCGCACTTTTGGGCGGACCCCCATGCGATCTCTGGCTCCTATTATTGGAGCCACGCGCACCAGCTAATTCGTTTCAATCGATAAATCCGTATCTTAACTGCTCCCAAGCCCCTTTCACTGCCGCTCCGCACCGCATGTCCGTAAAGGCGCACGGATTGCTGACTTGAAATTGATAGTGAACATAATACGCTCTTAAGTCGTATTGCGTGCGCGTCTATCTGCGTTGTCTCATCCATTTACCGGGAGCATCCCTATGATTGGCGGCTTGAAACGACACATCCTCTTGGTCGGCGCCTTGCTGGTTGGGCCAGCGTTCGCGACGGACGCAGTGGCGCAGACCTGCAACTCCATTTGCCAGAATGGGGAGACGTGCATTTCCGCCGCCGTCTATCCCTATGTGCCCGACATGACGGCGTTCACCACCTCGATCTGCAGTGCCTGGCAGGCGTCGGGGCGGCCGGAGAAGCTCTATCTCATCGCGGACGAGGCCGTATGGGATGGCGGCTACGCGTCTAACCCGGTCTACACCAATGGCAGCGGCACCCAGGTGCCCATCGACGTGTTCGTCTATGACGCCATGTACGTGAACTATTGGAAGACGCAGACGACGCCGATCCCGGCGAGCCAAATCACCAATGCGTCGGACTTCGTCTCCTACGCCAAGACGGCCTTGACGCTGCCCAACAACGACATGGTGGCGCTGCCGGTATTGGGCTGCACCAACATCATGTTCTATCGCAGTGGCGATCAGGGCATGGCCAATGTCGACACCGCGTCGGAGTTCCTCACCGCCAATCCCGCCGGCGTCTACATCAGCCCGGTGCCATGGGGCCGCTCGGGCGCGATGATGAACATGTCGGGCAGCACCACCATGGGCGTGAACTACATGCTCAAGGGGCTCCTAGACACCGGCAGCTGGCCCTCGATGGTCAACATCGACAATTCGATCGTGCAAGCGCTGGCGACGCTGTCGGAGACGGCGAGCTATTACAACGCGCTCACCGGCGCCGTGCCCTCGCTGCCGGGCGTGGAAGACCAGTATGTGCTCGCCGGCTATTTTAGCCAGGGCTACAGCCGCACCACGATCGGCTTCTCGGAGAGCATGTCGCAGATGTCGTCGGCCACGCGGGCCAATTTGCAGCTGCGCGCCTTCCCGTGGACCGACAACACCGCGTCGCCCAACGTGTTTTACTCCGATGTGGTAGGCGTCAACAGCGCCTCGCCGTTCATCGCCAATGGGTCGACGGTCGCCTTCATCCTTGCCAACATCATGGCCGAGCAAAGCACGGTGCAAAACGCCATCGCCCCGGCGGGTGGCCCGCTGTCCTATCTGTTCCCGGCCCGCAACAGCGTGTTGAACGCGCTCAGCTCGATCGATCCGCTCTATGCGCAGATGTCGACCGTGCTGAACTCCAAGCCGACGATCCTGGTGGCCATGCCGACCACGGACCGCACCATGTTCCACAGCTTCGGCGGCTCGGTGGAAAGCGCGGTCAAGGGCGCGTTCTCGGGCAAGTGCGATCTTGATACCCAGACCTTCATCGGCTCGAACGCCCAAGCGCCGTCGGTGTGCACGCCGCTGTGCGCCAATGCCGGTGGCTGGGTCGGCTCGTGGACCAACATCGCGCCCCCCGCCTGGCCCGGTTACTCCGCCTGCGGCTGCAACACCTGCGTGGCCGACACTCCCCTGCCCCCGAACGCCACCGAAACCCTCGCCCTCGCCCGCAAAGGCCCGGCCGTGCATCGGTATAGCCGGAACTGAGGGGGTTTAAGCGAATAACCTCCGCCCTCGGCGATGGTGGTCGAGGGCGGGGGGATTGGGGCGTTTGAGCGCCGAACACCGATAGGGCTTGGGAGTAGATTGAGTTGCGTGTATGGTTGTGGAGCTACAGCCTCAGCGCAGGGTTGCCATGCTGCATCGATCGAAAGCCCCCTTTGTCGACGTAAAACCGCATCGGGCGCGGATTCGCGAGGCTGTGGTCTGTCTCATTGAGACGGCGAGTGGCATGGGGACGGCGATCTCGCGGCCAGAGCTTTTGCAGGCTGTTTTCCTCGCCGACCGCAAGCATCTCAACGATTATGGCCGACCGATCACCTTTGATCGCTACAAGGCGACGAAGGCGGGGCCTGTCGCAACGGGTGTCAATGATCTTCTGAGGCGGGACCCGGTCAAAGCGGGTTATCCCTGGCACCGGCGTAAGGCGGCTGACACGGGCCCCTTCATCTATGAAGGCACCGGACAGCTGGTTGATGAGACCGTCTTGGCCCCCAGTGAT
Organism: Rhizobium sp. Q54; assembly: GCA_943373055.1. Classification (GTDB taxonomy): domain Bacteria; phylum Pseudomonadota; class Alphaproteobacteria; order Rhizobiales; family Ancalomicrobiaceae; genus CALSBD01. The sequence continues at coordinate 96 of CALSBD010000035.1, read as the reverse complement.
CGCGATGGCTTAGCGGACGCTCTCAGGACAATCCGCACGCTTGGACTTGAAGCCGTGCGCCGACACACCCTCAATGATCCGGCTTATCTTGACGCG
>CALSBD010000034.1:0-12777 GCA_943373055.1 Rhizobium sp. Q54 | reverse complement strand
GCCGGCCGCCTGTGGACCTCCGCCGGCGACGGCGTCCACTGCTACCACCCCGACGGCACCCTCATCGGCAAGATCCTTATCCCCGAAATGGTCGCCAACGTGACCTTCGGCGGCCCGAAGCGGAACCGGTTGTTCATCTGCGGGACGACAAGTTTGTACTCGTATTATACGGCGGTGACGGGGGCGGCACTGGGATTATAGTGCGTTATAGATTTATGCAGCCATACATTGTGCATACTACATCTTTTTGGTTAGAGAGCTCGCGCAACACTTTTTCGCAGATGCTAGGTACCTGCTTCCACTTAAGTGATGTAACTCGTGATAAAAACACTTATCTCAAAATTTTGAAGTTAAGACTTTCTTAGATTTTTCCGCGCTCAGCGTAGCACCAGGACGAAGGTAGCTGGGACGAAATGACCTGGAGAAGTATCGTGTTGAGTGCGATCTCGGTTCGAAACAAGTTAATCGGTGGTTTTGGCTTGGTGGTGGCGGCCCTTGTGGGCATCTCTGCTCTGACGGTCACCGGCCTTCTCAATGTGAAGTCCGACTTCGTCGACTATCGGCAAATCGCACGCAAATCGTTATCGGCCGAAATGGCGATGAACGCGGTGACGGAAGCCCGACTGCATTTCATGCGCTTTCGTGCGACCGCGGATCGCCAGGCGCTTGAAGCATCTCGAAAGTCGCTGGGCGATTTGACGACTTACACGACGAAGCTAACCGAGCTTGCCAAGGGAACCGATGTCGCCCGGTTGGTCGACGACCAGACGTCCCTCGTCACGCAATACCAAGAGGCGCAGGCGCGATGGATTGCGTCAAACGGCGAGGTGGATGCCGCCAAGGCTCGGTTTGAAGAGGCGAGCGCGGCCCTTCGCGCGCAGGTGACCAACTTCATGGACGCCTCGATCCGCGCCAACGACGTCACCGCGTCGGCGATGGCCGGGCGTGTGCAAGAGTCGCTTCTGTTGGGGCGGATGCAGGCTGAGCGGTTCACCCGCAGCCAAGACGTCAAGGACGCAACCGAAGCGGCAAGCCATCTAAGCGCCGCCGTCAAAGACCTCAATCAGCTGCGGGCCGAAGTGGCCGACGCCGCGCGTGCTGCCCAAGTTGATACCCTTGGGGGCCAGTCTGAACGGCTAGCGCGCGACTTCACCAGCCTCGACACCGCGATCAAGGCGCGCGAGGCGATCCGGGCGGAGGTCGACGGCATCGGCCCCAAGCTGCAGTCCGGTTTCAAGGCAATCTCCGAAACCGCCGCGTCGAAGCAAAATGCCATCGGTCCTGCAGCTCAGGCGGAAGCCGAGACGACCGTGTGGCGCGCCACGGCACTGGCCATCATCTTCTCTCTGGTCGGTGCGGCGATCGCCCTTGTGCTCGCCCTCAGCATATCCAAGGCGATCGGCTCCATCACGGCTTCCATGCGCCGGCTGGCCGATGGCGATCTGGAGGCCGATATCTTCGGCGCGGGTCGTCAGGACGAAATCGGCGCGATGGCCAAAGCGGTTGAGGTGTTCAAGGCCAACGCTATCGAGCGCCATCGGTTGGAAGCCGAGCAAGAGGCCATCAAGGCCGCCAGTGAGGCGGACAAGCGCCGCGTCATGCACCAGCTAGCGGCGGACTTTGAAGCTGCGGTCGGTGGCATTGTCGCCAGCGTGTCGGCCTCGGCAAGCCAGCTCAAAGCATCGGCTGAGACCTTGGCCGCCACGTCGGAAGAAACCTCCCGCCAGTCCGCCTCCGTCGCGGCGGCCTCCGAACAGGCGTCCGTCAACGTCCAGACCGTCGCGTCGGCCACCGAGGAGCTGTCGACCTCGCTGCAAGACGTCAGCCGCCAGGTGGCCCAGTCGGCCCGCATGTCGACCGACGCGGTCTCAAGTGCGGTCTCCACGGTCGACAAGGTGCAAGCCTTGTCGCAGGCCGCCGATCAGATTGGCAATATTGTCGGGCTGATCCAGGACATCGCGGGCCAAACGAACCTCCTTGCCCTCAACGCCACCATCGAGGCGGCGCGCGCGGGCGAGGCCGGCAAGGGCTTCGCGGTGGTGGCCTCGGAAGTGAAAAATCTCGCCGATCAGACCGCCAAGGCGACTACCCAAATCGCCAACCAGATCGGCGCGATTCAGTCCACCACGGCAGAATCCGCCAACGCGATCAGCACGATCTCCGACCGCATCCGCGATATCAACGCGATTGCCACCGCCATCGCGAGTGCCGTGGAAGAACAAGGCGTCGCGACCCAGGAGATCGCCCGCAACGTCCAGCAGGCGGCAATTGGCACGACCGAAGTGTCAAACTCCATCTCGGGCGTGCGCATGGCCGCGTCGAGCGCATCCAGCGCCTCGTCCCAAGTGCTCAGCGCCGCCGACGCCCTCGCCGACCTCGCCACCAAACTGCGCGCCGAAATGTCCTCCTTCGTCAACCAAGTCCGCGCGGCGTGAGGAGACTGGGGGGAATGGGCCCGGGCGGAGCATGGCTCCGCCTGGGGAGGATTTGGGCAGGCTGGGAGTCATAACATCGTTGGCCGCCTCTGCCCTTCCCGGGGCGGCGACAGCCAATGACATCACCCAGCGGCACGTTGATCAGTCAGTTGCCGTGGGTCTTATGCAAAAGCCCCTCACTCCGCCGGCTCGGCCACCTTCCGGGCCTGCTTCACGGTCTTCGCCATCGGGTTATTGGGGTGCTCTTGCCACGTCCGGTGACCGCCCGCGATGTGCCCCGTGCGCGGGTCAACCTCGCCATCGGCCAGCGGAACCATGGTGATGCAGTTATCGACCGGGCAGACGACGGCGCACAGGTTGCAGCCGACGCATTCTTCCTTGATCACCTCGAAGTGGCGTTCGCCATTGACCATGTTGGTGATCGCCTGGTGCGAGGTGTCCTCGCAGGCGATGTGGCAGCGGCCGCACTTGATGCACAGGTCCTGGTCGATTTGCGCCTTGACGGCGTAGTCGAGATTGAGGTGCTCCCAGTTCTTCACCTTGGGCACCGCCATACCGCGGAAGTCCTCGATGGTGCGATAGCCCTTCTCGTCCATCCACATCTCAAGGCCCTGGATCATCTCTTCGACGATCTTGAAGCCATAGACCATGGCGGCGGTGCACACCTGCACCGAGCCGCAGCCCAGCGCGATGTATTCGGCCGCGTCGCGCCAGGTCTCAATGCCGCCGATGCCGGAGATCGGCAGACCCACCGTCTCGGGATCGCGCGCGATTTCGGCCACCATGTTGAGCGCGATGGGCTTCACCGCCGGGCCGCAATAGCCGCCGTGCGAGCCAAGCCCGCCGACGACCGGCCAGGGCGCCATCTCATCCAGATCGACCTTCATGATCGACGACACGGTGTTGATCAGGCTCACCGCGTCCGCGCCGCCGCGCTTGGCCGCGCGGGCGGGATAGCGGATGTCGGTGATGTTGGGCGTCAGCTTGACGAACACCGGCATGCGCGTGTGCGCCTTGCACCAGCGCGCCACCATCTCGATGTATTCCGGCACTTGACCGACCGACGAGCCCATGCCGCGCTCCGACATGCCGTGCGGGCAGCCGAAGTTGAGCTCGACACCGTCGCATTCGGTGTCTTCGACCTTCTTGAGAATTGCCTTCCAAGCGTCTTCCACGCACGGCACCATCAGCGAGGTGATCAGTGCCCGGTCGGGGAACATCCGCTTCACCTCCTTGATCTCCTGGAGATTGATCTCCAGGGATCGGTCGGTGATCAGCTCGATGTTGTTGAAGCCCATCACGCGGCGGTCCTGGCTGTGCCAGGCGCCATAGCGCGGACCGGAGACATTGACGATCGGCGGGCCTTCTTCGCCCAGCGTCTTCCAAACCACGCCACCCCAGCCGGCCTTGAAGGCGCGGATGACGTTGTAGGCTTTATCGGTCGGTGGCGCCGAGGCGAGCCAGAACGGGTTCGGAGCCTTCACGCCGCAGAAATTGATGCTCAGATCAGCCATCTCGCCGCTCCTTCACTCTGCCGCGACCTTGGCGCCAGCGCGCAAGGCCCGATCGATGGAAATGCCCGCTTGCTTGCCGTCTTCCACGGCCGCGACGGTCAGGTCCTTGCCGCCCGCCACGCAGTCGCCGCCGGCCCACACGCCCGCGACCGAGGTGCGCCGCTCCGCGTCCACCTGGATGCGCCCCTTTTCGAACGCGAGGCCCGCGCTCTTGAGGTCCGCCGCCACCAGCGTCTGGCCGATCGCCATGAACAGCTGATCGCATTCCAAGACCGAGGTCTCGCCGGTGCCGACGAGCTTGCCGTCGCGCTCCTCGGTGTATTCAAGCTCGACCGCCGACAGCTTGCCGTTGGCGCCGATCACCCGCACCGGCTTGACCCAATGGCGGATCAACACGCCGGTCGTCTGCGCGAGCTCTTGCTCGTGCGCGCTCGCGTTCATCTGCGCGGCGCCGCGGCGATAGCAGATCGTCACATCCTCAGCACCCAGCCGCTTCGTCTGCGAGGCCACGTCGATCGCCGTCATGCCGCCGCCGATGACGACAATCTTGCGGCCGACCGGCACGGTTGTCAGATCGCCCGCCTGCCGCAGCCCGGCAATGAAGTCGACCGCGTCATGGACCCCGTCGAGATCGGCGGGGATGCCGAGATCATTGACGTCGCCCAGGCCCATGCCCAGGAACACCGCGTCGTAGGCGGCGGTCAGCCCATCGACCGTGACATCCTGGCCCAGCCGCTTGCCATACTCGATCGTGATGCCGCCGACACCGAGGATGTAGTCAACCTCTTCCTGCGCGATGCCGTGGGTGGCCTTGTAGGCGGCGATGCCAAACTCATTGAGGCCGCCGGCCTTCTCGCGTGCCTCGAATATCGTCACCTCGTGGCCAAGCGTGGCGAGCTTGTGGGCGCACGCGAGGCCCGCCGGGCCCGCGCCGACCACCGCCACGCGCTTGCCGGTTGGCGCGCCGCGCCGATAAAGCTGCTTGCCGCGCGCCATCAAATCATCGGTGGCGAAGCGCTGCAGCCGGCCGATCTCGACCGCGCGGCCCTCCGACGCCTCCCGAACGCAGGCCTCTTCGCACAAGGTCTCGGTCGGGCACACGCGGGCGCACATGGCGCCCATAATGTTGGCGTCGAGGATCGTTTTTGCCGACCCGATCGTGTTGCCGGTCATGATCTGGCGGATGAACATGGGGATGTCGATCCCCGTCGGGCAGGCCTTCTGGCACGGCGCGTCGTAGCAAAACAGGCAGCGCTCGGCCGCCACCCGCGCCTCCATCGAGGTCAAGGGCGGGGCGATATCGTCAAAGTTTTCCGCGATCGTCTCGGGCGATAACCGCCCGGCCTTGATGTCCGGCGCACGGCTCATGGATCTCTCCTCAGAGCATAATCCCAGGACTTGGAAACCGGTTCCTGGAAAAGATTATGCAAAATCAACGCCCCAGAGTGCCCATCTGAAGCCATCGGATCAAACGGCGCTCAAGGTCAACCTGCCCGTGGCCGGTTCATGCCCCGCGGAGCGGATCAGTCCGGCCAGCTCCTCTTCCTTTTTACCATTTGATCAATTCCAGTCTGGCCTGTCAAAGGGGATCATTGCGCAATTTTCATTCACCAACGGCGCGTTCGCAGGCAACAAGTGAGCCACCAAGCGGCCTTAGCGTTTGCATATTGGTCTTACAGCCCGCGCCGACGGCCGGGCAGCGCGGATGGAACGCGCAGCCTGTTGGCGGGTTGAGCGGGGAGGGCAGCTCCCCGGTGATGACGACGCGCTCGCGTGGCCGGTCCGGGTCCGCCATCGGCGTGGCCGAGAGCAACGCGCGCGTATAGGGGTGGCGCGGGGTGGCGAAGAGGTCGTCGCGCGACGCCTTTTCCACCACGCGGCCCAGATACATCACCATCACCTCGTCAGCGATGTGGCGCACCACCGACAGATCGTGGCTGATGAACACATAAGCGAGACCAAACTCCGTCTGCAGGTCGGCGAGCAGGTTCAAGACCTGCGCGCGCACCGACACGTCGAGCGCCGACACCGGCTCGTCAAGCACCAACACCTTGGGCCTGAGCATCAAAGCCCGCGCGATCGCGATGCGCTGGCGCTGGCCGCCGGAAAACATGTGCGGATAGCGGCCATGGTGTTCCGGGCGCAGCCCCACCTTGGCGATCATGGTCAAGGCGGCGTCGCGCCGCTCGGCGGCGGTCTGGTCGGTGTTGACGAGCAGCGGTTCTTCGAGCGCCGCGCCGATCGTTTGCCGCGGGTTGAGCGAGCCGTACGGGTTTTGAAACACGATTTGCACGTCGCGTCTGAGCGTTGCGCCCGCGCCTGCGCCATCGCGCGCCACCTCCACCCCGCCAATCGCCAGCGTGCCGCTCGACGGCCGCTCAATCATGGTGAGCAGGCGCGCCAGCGTGGACTTGCCGCAGCCCGATTCCCCCACCACCGCCAAGGTGCGATTGGGCATGAGTTCAAACGACACCCCATCGAGTGCCCGCACGGCGGCCGGCTTAGCAAAGAGGCCGCGCGGCACCTCATAGACCTGCTTCAAATCGCGGGCGATGATCACGGGTGCGGTCATGGCGTGGTCTCCAGGCGCGTGAGATCGACTGGAACCCCGTCGACTAGCGGGCGGAAGCACGCGGCGTGGCCAAGGGCGGCGGACGCGCGCGGCGGCTTCTGTCGTCCGCACAGCGCCACCGCATGGGCACAGCGCGGCGCGAACATGCAGCCGGCAGGCCGATCATGTTGGCCCGGCACAACGCCGGGGATCGAGGGCAGCCGCTTCTGGGTTGCCCGTTCCGGCAGGGCCGCAAGCAGGGCGGCGGTATAAGGATGGCGCGGCGCGCTAAACAGCTCGCGCGTGGTTGCCGCTTCCACCTGGGCGCCGGCATATTGCACGATCACCCGCTCAGCGGTCTCCGCCACCACGCCCATGTCGTGAGTGATCAATACGATCGCCATCCCGTTCTCGTCGCGCAGGCGGCGCAAGAGATCGAGGATTTGCGCTTGGATGGTCACGTCGAGCGCGGTGGTCGGCTCGTCGGCGATCAACAGCTTCGGCGCGCACGAAATCGCCATCGCGATCATCACCCGCTGGCTCATGCCACCCGAAAATTGGTGCGGATAGGCCCCGAGCCGCCGCTCCGGATCGGGAATGCCGACTTGGTCCAACAGGTCGATGGTGCGCGCCCGCCGCGCCGCCTTGTCCATCCCCATATGGGTCTTCAGCATCTCACCGATCTGAAAGCCGACCGTGAAACACGGGTTGAGCGAGGTCATCGGCTCTTGGAAAATCATCGCCATGCGCCGGCCGATGATCCCGCGCCGCGCCTTTGGGGTGAGCGTGAGGAGATCGACGCCCTCGAACGTCATGCGATCCGCCGTCACCTTCGCCGTGCGCGGCAATAGCCCCATCACCGCCAGCATGGCCACCGACTTGCCCGAGCCCGATTCCCCCACGATGGACACGATCTCGCCCGGCGTCACGCTCAGCGACACCTGATCCACCGCCTTGAACGGCCCCGACCGCGTCTCGAACGCGACCGTCAGGTTGGTGATTTCAAGAAGCGACATCGGCGTTGACCTCGAGAGTTCGAAGCATGAAGGACGGGTCACACCGGTCAATCGGCCTTGCGACAACCGGCATCGTGACGTCGGCCTGATCTCGTGTTAGAGTACAACTGAGTTGGAAGTGGTGTGGTCGATCGCCTTTGACCGCCGCCCTGCCCAGCACGGAGGTCTTCAAATGACACGTGGTCCTTTTGGTCCGAAGCCCGGCTACTAAGCGGTTCGCGAAGATCGTCATCGACCGCTCCCGGCTTGCTTGAGCGCGCGTATCGCCCGATCGGCGCGGGAGCGGGCCTCTCGCAACATGTCGAGATAATCCTTGTACATTTGAATTTGCTTTTCGGGGTTCGCCTCCAGGAATGTCTTGGTGCGAAGGTCTTCCGAGAAGGTCTCGATCATCATTTCGAGTTTGTAGTAGGCGATGACCTGCGTGATGCAGGAGTTCGGCAACACGGACACGTCTGACAGAATCTCTCGGAAGATCGTCGTGCTGTTGTATCGGGGAATCGCGGGCGGATTGCCGGATCGGATGCGGTCTTGCTGGCGGGCGAAGTCACCTTCGAAGTCGTATTCAATGATTGCGCCACCCGGTCCGACATCGTCAAAGCGTTGACGGTTGCAGTCGATCTCCGCGATCAAGGCCGCCTTTGCATCCAAAACGCGCTCACGCCGCCGATCCGAGGCGACCTGGCGGCTTGCGACCCACGAAACGAACCAACCGACCGCGACCACCGCCGAGGAAATAACGGCGGCCAAAACGGTTGGCTGGAAGCTATCCGCGCTCGCCATCCCCGCTCACCCCTTCTTCAGCTTGGGATCAAGCGCGTCGCGCAAGCCGTCGCCGAGCAGGTTGATCGACACGACGGTCACGAGGATCGCAAGGCCCGGCCAGGTGACGACCCAGGGCGCCCGTTGCAGAAACTCACGGGCGGAGGCGAGCATGGAGCCCCATTCGGGAGTGGGCGGCTGTGCGCCAAGGCCGAGGAAGCCGAGTGCCGCGGCTTCCAGGATTGCGTCCGAAATACCCAACGTCGCCTGCACGATGATCGGCGCCAAACAGTTGGGCAGCACGGTGACCAGCGTCAGCCGGAGCGGCCGCACGCCGGCGACCCGCGCGGCCACCACATAGTCCTTCGCTTTTTCCGCCTGCGCGGTGGCGCGCACCACGCGCACGTAGCGCGGTAGATAAACGATCGCCACCGCGATGATGGTGTTCATCAGCGACGGCCCGATGATGGCCACGATCACAATGGCGAGCACCAGGCTCGGCACCGACATGATGAGGTCCATAAGCCGCTCGATGGCGACTTCCACCCATCCGCCAATGAACGCCGCCGCGAGCCCCATGGAGACGCCCAGGCCGAGTGACACCGCGACCACGGCGAGGCCGATGAACAGCGAATAGCGCGCCCCGAAGATCAGCCGCGAGAGGATATCGCGCCCCACCTCGTCGGTGCCGAGCGGAAACCGCCAATCGCCGCCGGCGAATGCGGGCGGTGCCAACACGAAATCGCGATACTGCTCGAAGGGCGAGTGCGGCGCGACCACGTCGGCCAGAAGGGCGAGTGTCACCACGATGACCACAATCAACAATCCGCCAAGCGCGCCCTTGTTGGCCGAGAAGTCAGCCCAAAACGCCTTGAACGGGTGCGGCGGCACATAGGCCGGCTCGGGCGCGATCGCCGCCAACGGGGTTGGGTCAGCGGGCATGGCGGATCCTTGGATTGATGAGCGCGTTGAGCGCGTCGACACCGATATTGACGAGGACAAGCAGCACCGAAATCAACAACACGCCTCCCTGCAGCGCCGGGTAGTCACGGCGGAAGATCGATTCGATCAGCCACTTGCCGATGCCGGGCCAGGCAAAGATCGTCTCGGTGAGCACCGCGCCGGCGAGCAACGTGCCGCCTTGCAGGCCGATCACCGTGACGACCGGGATCAGCGCGTTGCGCAGTGCATGCAGGCCGACCACGCGAAACGGCGACAGGCCCTTGGCCCGCGCGGTGCGCACATAGTCCTCCTCCAACACCTCCAGCATCGACGAGCGGGTCATGCGCGCGATGGCCGCAAGCGGGATGGTGCCAAGCACCACGGCCGGCAAGACAAGGTGATGTAGCGCGGAGAGAAACGCGCCGTCCTGGTCGGACAACAGCGCGTCGATGGTCATGAAACCGGTCACCGGCTCAAAATAGTAAAGAAGGTCGATGCGACCCGACACGGGGGTCAAGTCCAGCGTGACGGAGAAGAATAGAACCAGCAGCAAGCCCCACCAGAAGATCGGCATCGAATAGCCAAACAGCGCGACGCCCATCAATCCGTGATCGAGCGCCTTGCCGCGGCGCAGCGCGGCAATCACGCCCATGGGAACACCGAGCAGGACGGCGAACATCATGGCGAAGAACGACAGCTCGACCGTCGCTGGAAACAGCGTCAGGAACTCCTTGAGCACCGGTTCCTTGGTGACGATGGAGACACCGAAGTCGCCTGACAGGAGATTGGTGAAGTAATCCCAGAACTGCACGATGATGGGCCGATCAAGCCCCAGTTCCTGGCGAAACTGCGTCAAGCGTTCGGGTGAAATCCCCCGCTCGCCCGTGCGCACCTCCACCGGATCGCCTGGCACCAGCCGGATGGCGAGAAAGGTGAGAAACATCAGCGCGATCAGCGTTGGGATGGTCAGCGCGAGCCGGCGCAACAAGAAGCCAAGCATGTCGATCCGTTCTGGGCCCGCGCACGCGGCCAGCGCCCGCGAGCCTGCGGGGTCAAGGGGAGCGAGCGCCCGGCGCGGACAGGGCCGGGCACTCTTCATTTTTGTGCTGACACACCCTGTGATCGGGGACGCGGCCTGCGCGTCGCGGGATCAAGCGTGTGAGCGCGGGTGTTCGCGTCACCGGGCCCCGAAGGCCGGTGTCGGCGTTCGGGGCAGTGGCCGGCAGCGCCACGCGCGGTTAGATGCGGACGATCACTCGACCGACACGCCGTAGAACTCGTGGCGGCCGAACGGGCTGATCTTGTAGCCCTTCACTTCCTTGCGCGTCGGCTCATAAACGACCGAGTGGGCGATCGTGAACCACGGCGCGTCTTCCTTGAAGATCGCCTGCATTTCTTCATAGAGCTTGGTGCGGGCCGCGACGTCGGTCAGCTTGCGGGCGGCGAGCAGACGGTCGTCGAACTCCTTGTTGCACCACTTGGCCAGGTTCTGCCCACCCGGACGGGCGGCAGCGCAGCCAAGCAGGAAGAAGAAGTTATCCGGATCGCCGTTGTCGCCGGTCCAGCCCAGCTGGCCGGTCATGTGCTCGCCCGCCTGCATGCGCTTGCGATACTCGCCCCACTCATAGGTCACGAGCTTGGCGTTGATGCCGATCTTGGCAAGGTCGGCCTGCATCATCTCGGCGATGCGCTTGGCATTCGGGTTATAGGGCCGCTGGACGGGCATGTACCACAGGTCAATGTCCATCGGCAGCTTCACGCCCGCCGCTTCCAGCATCGCCTTGGCCTTGGCCTGGTCGAACGGATAGTCCTTGACCTTCTCGTTATACGACCAAATGGTCGGCGGAATCGGATTGGTCGCCGCTTGGCCCGCGCCCTGATAGACGTCGCGGATGATCGACGCCTTGTCGATCGCCATGTTGAAGGCCTGACGGACCTCCTTCTTGTCGAACGGCGGCTTGGTCAGGTTGAAGTTCCAGTAGGCGATGTTGAGGCCCGGCTGGTTCATCAGGTTGATCGCCGGATCAGCGCCCATCGCCTTCAAGTCGGCCGGGTTGGGGCCGAACATGACGTGGCATTCGCCCTTCTTGAGCTTGGCGTAGCGCGCGGTGGCATCCGGCGTGATGGCGAACACGAGATCATCCACCGGTGCTTTGCCGGCGAAGTGATCGGCGAACGCCTTGAAGCGGATCACCGCGTCCTTTTGGTAGGCCACGAAGGTGAACGGACCCGTGCCGACCGGCTCCTGGTCGAACTTCTCCGGCGTGCCCTTCTTCAGAAGGAAGTCGGCGTATTCGGCCGAATGGATGGTGCCGAAGTCCATGGCGAGGTTGGCCATGATCGGGGCGTTGGGCTCCGACAAGGTCATCTTGACCGTGAAGTCGTCGACCTTTTCGATCGACTTCAACAGGTTCGGCATGTCCATGTCGTTGAAGTAGTCATACGCGCCGCCCGAGACCTTGTGGTAGGGGTGGTCCGCCTTCCATTGGCGATTGAACGAGAACAAGACGTCATCGGCGTTGAAATCGCGCGACGGCTTGAAGTCCTTGGTGCCGTGGAACTTGACGCCCTTGCGCAAGTTGAAGGTGATGGTCAGTCCATCGCTGGACACGGCCCACTTTTCGGCCAGCGCCGGCACCACATTGGTCGAACCGCGCTCGAACTCAACAAGCTGATTGTAGACCGGGCGGGCCGCGTCGAGCGACGTGCCGGTGATGTTGAGAGCCGGGGTAAAGTTCTCCGGCGACCCTTCCGAGCAATACACGAGCGTCTTGGCGTGCGCGGCGGAGCTCAACAGCACCACCGTCGCGAGGCCGAGGAGGCCACGCGTTGTCAGGCTTTTCATGATTTATCCCTCCGGGGACCAGACCGGCCCCGTTCTTTGAGAAGGCCCGTGTCGTGCCCCCGACCAGGTGCCTTCGCGCTGCCGGCTCAGCTTCGATCGCTCCCCACTTGGATCGGACGATCGCGCGGCCTTGAGGGGTATGAAATAACAACGCACTGCCGCTGGCAATCCGCGCGCGGCCTCGCAAGGGGGTCTATTTGCATCCGCTGGAATGCTTACCCGGCCAGCTTTTCGGCAAAACCGGCCGGGGGTTGGGCGCAAGGGAGGTGGCTAATCCGTGCGGCGCGCGGCGACGCGATCACGCGGCCGGGGCGTGGCGGAAGGTGCGCCAAACCTCATCGACCATGTCCGTGAATCGGCCTTTCGCCTTCGAGGTCCAGCTTTCCGAGCGGCGCAGGCGCACGGTCATGTCGGGCAAGCTCGGCAGATCGGGCGAAAGGGTGTTGAGGCCCTGATAGGTTTGCAGCACGGGCAGGGCGGTGATGCCCATCTTGGCCTTCACGGCCGCCCGCAAGGTCAACAGATCCTCGCCCTCCTGCGCACACTGCCAGCGCAGGCCATGCTCGGTGAGGGCCTTGGTCGCCGCGGCGCGGAAGTCGCAGGGCGCGCGGAACAACACAAGCGGGATCGTATCCGGCAGCGGCTCGGGGGTGTCGGTTTGGGCGCCAAGCCACGACATCGGCACCACCTGGTTCGACACCTCGTCGGCGGT
>CALSBD010000033.1:0-12869 GCA_943373055.1 Rhizobium sp. Q54 | reverse complement strand
CGGCCGGCACGCCCGGTTGCAAGAAGCCGGAGATGTCGGTGGTCTCGGTGAGGTCTTCCAAACGGGGCAAGGCGGCCAGTGCCTCCTCGCTCAACGGCTCGGGCTCCGCAGGCGCGGCCGGGGCCGCCGCCTCAGCCGTTTCATCGGGCGTCTCCGGCAGCGGTTCCTGGCGCGCGGCAGCCCGCTTGCGGCGCGACCACCGGCTCAGGAAGCTGCCCTCCTCGCGGTCGTCGACACCGGTCATGGGTCGCGCCTCCGGCCGGAGCGGGCCTCCCATTTCTCATCGGGCGACAGGATGCGCGGCGCGCGCGCCGACATCGCATTGGGGTCCGCCGGCAGCCGCTGCCGCTTCTTGAACGGCATGTCGACGTGGTGCGCCTCGACAAACGCGTTCACCACCGCCTGCACCGCGTCCGGCATGGGCACCGCATCGACGATCAAATCCAGATCCGACGCCAGCCCCTCCCCCTCATAGGGGTCCGCGGTCACGCAGGCGATCTCGCACGTCGCTGGATCAACACCGCGCAGCGCCACCCAGAGAGCCGGTCGGCCCGACGTGATGTTGTCGCGATGGTGGCCCGTGTCGCCCGACCACAGGACAAGCTCGGCACCGCCCAAATACCACGTCTCCACGCCCGCCTCGCTCGACACCAGCGTGTGCGGGGCCGTGTCGGGCTCCTCGGCGAGCACGCCGACCGGGCGCAATTCGCCCGTGCCCCAGCGGCTAACCGGGGGCCGGCGCAAGGCCAAAACGCCAAGGCGGAGAACCTCTTTGGGCATGACCATCTCCTCAGTCGATTATCCCAGGGCCTGAAAACCAGATCCTGGAAAAGCGGATGCGAAATCAGAAGTCCAGGCCGTCGCTCAGGTCGGCGCCCTAGTGCAGCGCCGGCTCGGCCAGCGGCAGGCCGACAAGCAAGTTCTGCGGCTTCATGCGCAGCGCGCCGTCCTCGCCAAGCCCCAGGATCAGCCACACCGGCTGTCCGCGCACATCGGCGCGCACCCGCGACGGATCGGCAAACTCCAATCGAAACAGGCCCACCAGCGTCGCCGGCAGCGGCTTGCCGTGCCACAGCGCATCACCGATCGCGGTGCCCTGGGGATCAAGCCCCACATACCAACGAAACTCCACATCATCGGCCCGCGTTTGCGGCGTCACCGTCACTTTGACGTTGAGCATATGCTCGATGAACGCCGCGATGGCGCGGGCCATGCCTTGGCGGGCCTGCGCGCTGCCGCCAAAGTTGAGCACCATGGTATGCGCGTCCGAGCGCGACCAATAGGTCCATTCGTTCCCATCACCCAGAACGTCCAGACTCTCCACCCCGCCGGAGAACATCGCGGTGAGCGGCGAGGAGCGCAGCTGCGCCTCGAACACGGACACGATCTCCTCGTCCGCGAGCAGGTGCATCCCGTCCTTTACGTGGGCGCGCTGTGTGCGAAACAGACACTCCGCCGCCCTGAGCACCTGTGGGTCCTCGCAGCCGTCAAGAGCGTTGCGCAAGATGAGATGGACGAGCTGCGACAAGAACACCACCGGCAGCCGCACGCCTTCGCGCACGATCGCCGCATAGCCCTCCTCGACCGTCCCCGCCCGCATCAGCCGGTCGCGCAGGCCGATGAAAAAGCGCCAGTTTTCCTGCGCATCCGGATCGGCGAGCGCGGTGATCTCAAGGTCCGACACCGCTGCTTTGGGCCGCTTCATCAGCTTCTGGTGCAACGCGCGCTCCGCCTGGCACGCCTCGGGCGGCGGCACGATTTCCGGCCGCGCCAGCCACGCAAGCAACAGCTCATCGGTGACCAGCATCCGCCCGGCTTCATTGACGCGGGTGAGATGATGGCCCGAAGCCACCCAGAATTCCGGCATCAGTCAGTCCCTCTGATCTTGAAGAGATCGACATGATCCTCGACCTCCTCCTCGAAGAATTGAAACGCCCGATCATGGCCTTGCAAGTGGCTGGCGGAAAACGCGGTCTCGTCGCGCGGCTTGAGGGTGCGAAACTGCTCGCGGATCGCCCCGTCCTCGTGGCGCCGATGCAGCGCGACAAGCGTGTTGAGCGCGTGGCCACGGCACAAGCTTTCCGCCAGCGCGATCTCTTCCTCCGCCGCCGGCCGCGCTACCTCAATCGACGGCGCGCCGAGGTGTCGGACGAACTTCGCGGCCAAGTCCTCCACGAGCGCGGCACGCTCCGCGGCGGTGGCCTCTTGCACGGTGACCAGCGTTGAAAAACCAAAGCTCGCCACCCCAACAAAGCCCGAGCGAAACGCGATTTGGTCCTTGCGCGACAGATTGGTCAGATCGCGGCCCCAAAACAGAAACGTACCGGGCACCGCCCACTCGCCCGGCGTGGCCGCATGAACGAAAATCACCGCGTCGGACGGATCAAGCCGGATCGTGCGCGGCAATCGGGTGGCGAACACCGTCACAACAGCGGCCCCTTCGCGTTGCGCCACACGGAGTGCAGGAGCGCGGTCGAAAGCGGCTCAAAGCGGGTCGGCTCGCTCAAAGGCACCACCTCGACCAGTCGATCGCCCTCAATGCGCCGCATGCCGCGTTCCAAGGCCGGCGCGATGCGGTCCACATAGCGCCGCCCCACAGACTTGAAGCCCTCGTGCGCCCATCGATCAAAATAGAGCGCCACGTAGGAGGCAAACGTGGAGACGATCAACTCGGCCGGATCAAAGGCCTCTTCCTTCAGCGAGGTCGTGCCCGGATAAAGCCCCGTCTCGTCGATATGGTCGCGATCCGCGATCAGCTCCGCGCCGAACACCATCCACGCCGGCACGTCGTCCTCGCCACAGCCCGGCGCCACCGCGAATCGCCCCCCACCCAGACACGCGGCGTCGTAGAGGATTTGATCGGGCCAAATGATCTGCAACGGCCGCTCGGGCGGACAATGGGCGGCCAGCGCATCGGCGAGCGCGGTCATACCGAGGATAAAGGCAAGCCGCGCCTCCGACAGCTTTTGCTCGGGCTCCAACACCACGGCGACCGCGAGCAGGCCCGGCGACTGGTGGACGACAAGCGTGCCGGCCCCTTCGCTTGGCGCTAGGCGGGCCGCTTCGGCCACGACATCCCGCGCGGTCGTGCGCCGCAGTTGAAACATAGGCGGCAGATGGATTTTGCCCGCCATTGACGCCGGCGCAAGATCAGACGTCATTTTGCCTCCCCGCCCGCTACCGTTTCCCGGCAGTTCCGTTTACATCGGGTCTAAATAGTCCAGCCGAAGGCATGCGAAAAGGCCACCGCCAAACATGACCGAAGCCCGTTTGATCTGCACGTGCGAAGGCACCATGTCGGTGTCGCCCGAAACCTTGGGCGCGACAGGCAAGCCCGCCACCCAATTGTGCCGCGCGCAGCTCGATCATTTTCGCAAGGCGCTCGGCGACTTCGCGACGCTGACCGTCGCGTGCACCCAGGAAGCGCCCTTGTTCACCGAGGTCGCCGACGAGGAGGGCTTCACCGGCACCTTGCGCTTCGCCAACATTCGCGAGACCGCCGGTTGGTCGGACGAGGGCGCGGCCGCCGCCCCCAAGATGGCGGCCTTGTTGGCCATGGCCGAGGTGGAGGCAACGTCGTTCGAGGTGGTCAGCCTTGAGAGCGAGGGCGTCGCGCTCGTGCTTGGCCGCGACGAGACCGCCCTTGAGGTCGCCCGCGATCTCTCCGACGCGCTCGACCTGACGGTGCTCCTGTTGCCCGGGGCCGACGTGACGCCGCCGCGTCAAACCACATGGCCCGTGCTGCAGGGCCGCGTGGCCCGGGCGAGCGGTCACTTGGGCGCGTTTGAACTGACCATCAATGCCTATGCCGCGCCCTCGCCGTCTTCCCGCGGCCGGCTGGCGTTTGGCGCGGCGCGCGACGGCGCGGTGTCGCGCTGCGACGTGGTGATTGATCTGACCGGTGGCCCACCGCTGTTTCATGAAACCCGACCCGGCTATTTGCGTGCCGACCCGGGCGATCGCGCCGGTGTCGCTCGGCTGGTGACGCAGGCTGCCGAGCTGGTGGGCACCTTCGACAAGCCGAAATACATCGACTTCTCGCCCGAGCTGTGTGCCCATTCGCGCAATCAAATCACCGGCTGCACCCGCTGTTTGAGCCTGTGCCCGACCGGGGCGATCGCGCCGGCGGGCGACACGGTGGCAATTGACGCGGCGATCTGCGCCGGTTGCGGCCAATGCGCCGCTGCCTGCCCCACCGGCGCGGCGGCCTATGCGCTGCCCGTGGTGTCCAACATCGCCAACCGACTGCGCAAGGGATTGTCGGCGTGGTTTGCCGCCGCCGCGAAAAGCGCGCCTTCTGCCGGCAGCGCGCCGGTGATCCTGTTTCACGACGAGGCCCACGGCGCAGCGCTCATCGACGCGCTCGCCCGCTATGGCCGCGGCTTGCCTGCTCACGTTATCTCCTTGCAGATCAACGAGCCGACCCAAATTGGACCAGAGATCCTGGCTGCGGCTCTTGCCTGGGGTGCCGGTGGCACGGTGATCCTCTCCAAGGCCAAGCCCAGCCATCCGCTCGACGGCCTCGTCAACACGTTGGCGCTCATGGAGACCGTGATCGCCGCGACGGGCCTCGCGCCGGGCGCCGCGCGCTTGTTGGAAACCGACGATCCCGATGCGCTCGACGCGGCGCTGTGGCACCCCGCACCGAAGGCGCGCGCGGACCGCTCAAGCTTCCTGCCGCCCGACGACAAGCGCGGGCTTCTCACGCTGGCCATGTCGGAGCTCAACCGCACCGCGCCCGCGCCCGCCACCCAGATCGCCCTTGCCAAGGGCGCCCCGTTCGGCGCCGTCAATCTCAACACGGATGCCTGCACCCTGTGTCTGTCGTGCGTGGGCGCATGTCCGACCGGCGCGCTCAGCGACAATCCCGACAAGCCGATGCTGCGCTTTACCGAGGCTGCGTGCGTGCAATGCGGTATCTGTCAGGCGACCTGCCCGGAGACCGCGATCTCGCTCACCACGCGCATCGACTTCGAGGCCTGGGCGGCGCCCAAGCGCGTGCTGAAGGACGAGGAGCCGTTTTGCTGCGTATCGTGCGGCAAGCCTTTTGGCACCGCCTCCAGCATCCGCCGCGTGATGCAACGCCTGGAGGGCCACTGGATGTATTCCGGCCCCGAGGGCACCAAGCGCCGCGAGCTGATGATGATGTGCGACGACTGCCGCACCCGCACGGTCGTCATCGCCAATTTCGACCCGCACGAACGGCCCACCTGATCGGCTTGCCGCGACACATGCCAATCAGGGTGCCTTGATTTTGAGGCACCAATCGACCACGGCGGCGTGGGTCGGCGGGATCTCTTCGGCAAGCCCGTCCGCGAATGCAAGAAACGCCGATAGGTGCCCTGACGACACCGACGTGAGGACCGGGATGCCCGCGGTGAGCGCGCGACCGATCACCTCGCGAAAGCCACCACCTTCGCATTCTTGCACGCCGAACTTGTTGACGATCACGAGACCGACGCTTTGACCGGCAAGCGCAGCTTCAACCCGCTGCACCGCCTCCACGAGACCTTGCGCATCGAGCCGGCACCCGCTGGCGAGCTTGCCGCGCTCCTGCGAGATGCGCACCCGGCCGTCTTGGCCGATCACGCTCAGATCCATGTGACAGCGGCGGTCTGGGTCATAATCGACATTGTGCTGCACCGCGCCCGCCACCGCGACGCCGCGGATGGCGAGGTCCTCGGCGACGGCCGCCAACAGCCGATCCCCCTCGCCTCGCCCGGTCGGGACAAAATACCCCAGCATCACGCGCCTTTCCGAAGCTCAACGCCGCCGTCCCAGGGCCCGACCTGGGCACACCGGTGACGCGACCGATATCTGATGTAGCGGGATTGGCCTCTAGCGGGAAGGCGACTTATGGGGCAGGCCCCTCGCGCTGCGATGAGTGTCGCACGCGAGCAGCCGGGCCGATCAGGCGGCCTCCAACAGCGCGCCGACTTCGACCCGATTGCGGCCGCGTTTCTTGGCCTCGTAGAGCGCGTGGTCGGCGCTCACCATCAATGATTTCAGGGCCACCTCATCGGGCCGCGCCCAGCTGGTGCCGAGGCTGATGGTGACCGGGATGAGCGAGCCCTCCCAGCGGAACGGGGCGGATTCGACGGTCAGGCGGATCGTCTCGGCGAGCCCGGCGAGCTCGCGCCGTGGCATGTCAGAGATGATGAGCGCAAACTCCTCGCCTCCCTGCCGCCCCGCCACCGCCCGCGGCAAGGTCGCCGCAATCGACTTCAGCACGGCGGCCACATGGCGGATCGCCTCGTCGCCGCACTCATGTCCGTAGGTGTCGTTGATGCGCTTGAAGAGATCAATGTCGCACATGATGGCCGCAGCCACTTGCCCGGTCGCCTTGGCCTCGCCGATCAGAGCCGTTGCGGCCACATCGAAGCCACGGCGGTTCAACAGCCCGGTCAGCGCGTCGCCCTTGGCAATCGCATCAAGTTCCGCGCGCGCCAGGTTTAAGTCTCGCAAGGTGGTCAGCAGCTGATAGACGACAATCGGACAGATCGTGCCAGGAACCAGCACGGCAAACAGAATGACATTCAACCAAACGTCACTTTCGGTCACCAGCGCGCCAGGTTCACCCGTCGTCGTGAAGTAAAGTGCCAGAACGCTCAAGACGACCGAAAAGACGATCGACAGGAGCGTCAACACGATCAGGGCGCGCCATATCTGCCCCCGTGTGTGTATCGATGCTTCGGTGAGACGCATCTGAAGACCCTCCACTGGCGGCACACTAAAGCGGCAGGAGTTAAGGTCGGCTGTAGAACGACGCGCGCAAATGCAACCCAGTCGGGAACTGTGAAGCAGCGTTAAGCAACTGTTCCCAATATCAGTCAAACACGCGACATCGGATCAGGTGGCGCCCGTTTGACACCAGAAGGGGAGCGCCCGCTGTTCGCGAGCGCTCCTTGTGAATTTTGATACCAACATCGTTCGCTCAGGCCGTGCGCACCGCCGTCACGAAGGCATCGACCTGCGTTTTGAGCTCGTGGCCTTGGGTCGACAATTGACGCGAGGCGGACAGCACCTTGCCGGAGGCATGACCGGTGGCGGAGGCAGCGGTGTTCACTTCGCCGATCGACATGGCCACGTCGGCCGTGCTGCGCGCTGCTTCCTGAACGTTGCGGGCGATCTCTTTTGTGGCCGCACCTTGCTCCTCGACCGCCGCGGCGATCGCGGTGGCGATATCGGCCACCTCCAGGATGGTCGAGCGGATCGAATGGATCGAGGCCGCCGCCTCGCGCGTAGCGCCTTGCATTGATTGGATCTGTTGATGGATCGCCTCGGTCGCCTTGGCGGTCTGACCCGCCAGCGCCTTGACCTCGCTGGCGACCACCGCGAACCCCTTGCCCGCCTCGCCGGCGCGGGCGGCTTCAATGGAGGCATTGAGCGCCAACAGGTTAGTCTGCTCAGCGACCGCAGTGATCAGCTTAACCACCTCGCCAATCCGGTTCGACGCTTCGAGAAGCTCATTGACCTTGGTGTCGGTCGACTTTGCCTCAGAAACAGCGGCTTTCGCCTTGGCCATGGAGTGTTGCACCTGGCGAGCGATTTCCTGCACCGACGCCGTCATCTCATCGGTGGCCGCAGCGACGGCTTGCACATTGCTGGAGGCCTTTTGCGACGCGGTAGCGACCGCGCCCGACTTGCCCTGCGTCGCCTCCGCCGTGTTCGTCAGCAGTCCCGCGGCCGATTGCAGGTCCGCCGATGCGGATTGCACGGTGGCCACCACGTCAATCACCGTGCGCTCAAAGTCTTCCACCGCGGTGGTCAGGATCTGCGCGCGATGCTCCTTGGCAACGCGCTCGGCTTTTTGCGCTTCATGGGCCTCGCGCGCCTGCCGGGCCGTATCGCGGAACACCTCAATCGCGCGCGTCAAATCACCGATCTCATCCTTGCGGTTGGTGGTTGCGAACGGTGTGTCCAAATCGCCGGCGGCAACCCGCTTCAGCGCGGTCGTCGCCGCGACCAGCGGCGTCACGGCCAGGCGCACGAGGAATGCCGACGCAAAGCCAAGCACCAGCGTGACGAACGCCATGATTGCCACGAGGCTCGCGAGCATCATCTGGGCCTTGTCGGCCAAGGCCGCCGTCGGCAACCCGATAAACAACACGCCAATCACCCGACCCGTGTCGTTGAGGACCGGATGGTAGACGGTGAAGAACGCCCGGCCGAACAAGGTTGCCGGTCCATAATAGGCATTGCCCGCTTTCAGAGGCGCCTGCGCGGGATGATCGGCCGCGAGGGCCGTGCCAACCGCGCGGTCGCCGTTCTCATTCTTCACATTGGTTGTGCGGCGGATGAACTGGCCTTGTTCGTCGGTCACGAAAATGGTCGCCACCCCGCCAATCGCCTCCGCCGCCCGGTCGACGATCTGGTGATCGCTGAAGGTCGGCATCTGCGCCATGCGGATGTCGGCAACGCGGTCACCACTGACGGCGTAGCGCACGTTGTCTTGCTGGGTCGCAAACAACGCCGTCAAGGTCCTCAGGCTGGTCTGCGCGCCCGTCAAGGCGGTGGTGTCGTTCGCCCGTTGGATTTGCCACCAAGCACCGCCGGTGATGGCGAGCGACGTGATGGCGATCAACAGAACCGCGATGCCAACAGCCTTGCCGCGTATTTTCATGTTAGCGAAATAACCAATCATGCGAGACTCCGCACCAGCATAGGAACAGCAGCCTATTGTATACAATAAATCCTAGGTGCCGTTCGCAAGTCGATTGAAGACCTGGTCATCGCAACTGTTTGGGACAACCATTAATATTAAATGAAGCGATTTAACCCAATAAATTTATGCATTCATCATAACTATACTCAAGATCAGGGAGGCAGGGCCACTCTCACGTAGGGTTACATCTTCAAATCACCCCATGCGCGGCCGCAGAGACAGGGTTGGAGTTAACAAAAAGGCCCCTTAAAGCGCTTGCCAAAACGAAAAACGCCGCACCAACCAGAAAGGCCGGCGCGGCGAAAGACGAGACAAAAAGGAGAGGCGATCTCAAGCCGCCTGGGGAGAGGCATGCGCGCCTTCGACCAGCACCGCCGTGAAGCCTTCGAACTGCGGCGGCCCCAAATAGACCGACTTCGTGGCCCCGCCCGCATTGGCATGCGCCTTGCGGAACGGCTCGGACCGAGTCCATGCCTTAAAGTGATCCTCGCTACGCCACATGGAGTGCGAGATGTAGAGCGTGTGATCCTCCCGCGCGTCGCCGCGCAACAACGCGAACGCGACGAACCCGTCCACCTCGCTCAAATACGATTCCCGCGTCGACCAAATCTCTTCAAAGGTCTTTTCCTCGCCCAGCCGCACGCGAAACCGGTTCATCGCCATAAACATGTTGTCGACCTCCTCCAGCGCCGGCCCCACCGACGGCTCCCGCGCATTCGTCGCCCCACTCTCAGCAACGGGTGAGGATAGCGATACGCCCGCCTGGGTTCCAGACACCTCATGGCAATGTCCCCGCGACCCGTTCACGCGGTCAGCACCCGGTCAGACGGATTGACGCGGGCCTCGAACGACCTATGTTCGACGTCGTACGGACAGGGGCGTCCGCGCGAGCGCGCGGGCTGAGAAGCACCCTTCGAACCTGAACCAGATCATGCTGGCGTAGGGAGTCCGCGGTGGGGATGCTGTCCTGGCCCAGGATCGCGCGTATTCCCTTCGCTGCTCCCCGTGCCCAAAGGGGAAGCAGACATGGACGACTTGGCAAGTCCTTTGGCCCGGCTGAGGGCCGCGCCACCGCTGGTGCATTGCATCACCAACTTCGTCGCGATGAACGTCATGGCCAATGTCCTGTTGGCCGTCGGTGCCTCGCCGGCCATGGTGCACGCCCGCGAGGAGGTGGCCGAGTTCGCCGGCCTCGCGTCCGCGCTCGCCGTCAATATCGGCACGCTGGATCCCACCTGGGTCGACGCCATGGAGACAGCCGCGCGCACCATGGCCGCAGCCGGCAAGCCCTGGGTGCTCGATCCCGTGGGCGTGGGCGCGACCGCGTTGCGACGTGATGCCGGCCGCCGGCTGGTTGAGCTACGCCCGACAGTGATCCGCGGAAATGCGTCCGAAATCCTCGCCCTTGCCGGTCTCACCGGCGCCGCGCGCGGGGTCGATGCGGGCGACACGGTCGAGGCCGCCATAGTGGCTGCCCGCGAGCTGGCTAGCCGGACGGGTGGCGTGGTCGCCGTATCAGGCGCGGCGGACTACGTCACTGATGGATCGCGCGGCTATCGGCTCCCCCATGGCGACCCGATGATGACCCGCGTCACCGCGCTTGGCTGCTCGCTCAACGGCGTGATCGCGGCCTACGCGGCCGGTGCCCCGGCGCTTACTGCCACCGTGGCCGCCCTGGCGCATTTCGGCCTCGCCGGGGAGCGCGCCACACAGCAATCCCACGGTCCCGGCAGCTTTCAGCCCGCGTTCCTCGACGCGCTCGCCGCCCTGACGCCCGACGAGTTGGCGCGCGACGCGAAGGTGATGGCGGCATGATGGGACCCATTTATGTTGTCACCGAGCCGGCAGGGCCGTGGACGGTGATCGAGCAGGCCCGGGCCGCCGCGCGAGGGGGCGCCTGGGCCGTGCAGCTGCGCGACAAGAACGCCACCGACGCCGACCTCGTTGAATTAGCCCGCACGCTCAAGGCCGAGCTCACCACCCACGGCGTCAAACTCATCCTCAACGACCGCGTTGACGTGGCAATCGCTTGTGCGGCGGATGGTCTCCACATCGGCCAGAGCGATGGCGATCCCGTTGCGATCCGCCAGCGCATCGGCCCTCACATGATCCTGGGGCTTTCGATCGAGGCGGTTGATCAACTGGCCCGGGTCCCCGCGGGGATCGACTACATCGGCGCCGGCCCCGTGCGCGCAACCGCAACCAAGCCCGACCACGCGCCACCCATCGGGTTCGACGGGTTGCGCGTCATCGCCACGCGCTCGCCCGTGCCGACGTTCGCGATCGGCGGCATGGGCGTGGCCGATGTCGCTGCGGTCCGCGCAACCGGCAGCGTCGGCCTCGCGGTGGTCTCGGCGGTCACCCGGGCCGCCGACCCGGTCGCGGCAACGCGCGCGCTCGTTGACGCATGGAGGACAGCATGATCCCCAATGTCTTGGCGATCGCAGGCTCCGATCCGTCCGGTGGGGCGGGCATCCAGGCGGACCTGAAGGCGATCAGCGCGCGCGGCGGCTACGCCATGGCCGCGCTCACCGCGCTCACCGCGCAAAACACGCAGCGCGTCACGGCGGTGGACCTCGTCTCGCCAGCCATGGTGCGCGCGCAAATCGAGGCCGTGCGCGCCGATGTGCGCATTGACGCGATCAAGATCGGCATGTTGGCCACCGCTGAGATCATCGACACGGTGGTGGACGCGCTCGACGGCATCAAGGCCCCCCTTGTGCTCGACCCGGTCATGGTCGCCAAAAGCGGGGATCGGCTGTTGGCCCCCGAAGCCCTGGTCGCCTTGCGCGATCGGCTCTTGCCACGGGCCACGGTGATCACGCCCAACCTGCCCGAGGCGGCGGACCTGTTGGGCCGGCCGAGCGCGCGCACCCGTGCCGACATGGAGGCACAGGCCCACGCGCTCCGCGCCCTCGGCGTTAAGGCCGTCCTCCTCAAGGGGGGCCATCTGGGCGATCCCGACAGCCCCGACCTGCTGGTGGATGCCGGCGGGGTGCATTGGATCGACGGCGTGCGCCATGTGACACGCAACACCCATGGCACAGGGTGTTCGCTCTCCGCCGCGCTCGCCACCGAGCTGGCGAAAGGGCACCCCCTCCCCGTGGCGGTCGCCCATGCCAAGGCATGGCTGACCGGCGCCATTGCCCACGCGGATCAGCTCAGCGTCGGGACGGGCCATGGCCCGGTCCATCACTTCCACGCCCTGTGGCCGGGGCGACAATGACAGCGCAGGGGTAGATTTCGGCCTGCCTTTGCCGCCATGCTACACCCATGGCACGCGACGAAAGATCGCGGCTCAAGAGGGGAAGGGACACGCCATGGCGTCAGGATCGCCGCTCGTGATTGGGCTTGATGCGGGCACATCGGCCATCAAAGCGGTGGCGTTTGAGCTCGATGGGCGCGAGGTCGCGCTGGCGCATCGGCGCAATCAATGGCAAGCGGGGGCAGATGGGGCGGCCACCCAAGAGATGCGGCGCACCTTCGCGGATGTGTGCGCCGTGCTCCAAGAGCTGGTCGCCACCGTGCCGAACCTCGCCGACCGCGTCGTCGCCCTCGGTGTCACCGGCCAAGGCGATGGCTGCTGGCTGATTGACGCAGCCGGCGAGCCGGTCGGCGATGGGCTGTTGTGGCTGGATACCCGCGCGGCCGGCCTTGTCGCCAACCACCTCGCCCACACGGATGACCGCCCCCGCTTCGCCGCGACCGGAACCGGGCTGACCGCCTGCCAACAAGGCCCACAGCTCGCCTGGCTTTCCGCCCATGAGCCTGAGCGCGTGGCGCGGGCGGCGACAGCATTTCACTGCAAGGACTACCTCTATTTTCGCCTCACCGACCGGCGCGTCACCGACCCGTGTGAAACCGCCTTCAGCTTCGGCAACTTCCGCACCCGCGCCTATGACGACACAGTGATTGAGGCGCTTGGCCTCACAGCCCTTCGCCACCTATTGCCGCCCATCGTCGACGGGACGGTGGAAACCGATCGCTTGTCCGACGCGGCCGCGGCCGCCACGGGCCTGAAGCCGGGCACGCCGGTGGCGCTGGGCTATCTCGATGCCGCCTGCACGGCGCTCGGCGCGGGCGTCTATGCCGGTGGCCAGGGCTATGGCTGCACGATCCTGGGCTCAACCGGGGTGCATCTGCGCGCCACCGCAGCCGACGCGGTCATTCTGCCGCCCGAGCCGACCGGCTATGTGCTCGTGCT
>CALSBD010000032.1:0-12879 GCA_943373055.1 Rhizobium sp. Q54 | reverse complement strand
CGATTTCCGCGTCGGTCGGCGCGGCGGTGCGGTAAAGGAGCGCTTCGACCGCCATGACCATGCCGGACTGGCAATAGCCGCACTGCGGCACCTGGGCATCGAGCCACGCCTTTTGCACGGCGGACAGCGCGCCGTCGCGCTTGAGGCCCTCGATGGTGGTGATGGTCTGGCCGGACACGGCGCTAACCGGGACTTGGCAGCCGCGCATCGCCTCGCCGTCCACATGCACCGTGCACGCTCCACACGCCCCAACGCCGCAGCCGAACTTGGTGCCCATCAGGCCCAAATCCTCGCGCAGCACCCACAGAAGGGGCTTCTCGGGATCGGCGGACACCTCATGGACCCGGCCATTCACCGTGATCTGCATCGTCATCTCTCCATCGACCGGGCACCTATACCCATCGGTATAGGTTGACTTACACTATACGGTCTAGGTAATGTCAAGCACCTTGGCGATGGGGCCGCTCAAGTGTGCGTGAGTCCCCCGCCGCGTGGCCTTGAGCCGCTCGGGGGATCGCGCGGGCCACCACGCGGTCGCGCCATTGCCGATCGCCGAACCGCGGGTTAAGTCGAGGCATGGATCGCAAGTGGGACCCCATCTTAAAGGCCGCCAAGCACCTCTTCCTGGAGAAGGGGATCGCCGCCACGTCCATGGACGAAGTGGCGGCCGCGGCGGGCGCGACCAAGCGGACGGTCTACAACAACTTCGGCTCCAAGGACCGGCTCGTGCAGGCAATGTTCGCCGAGGCCGAGATCGAGTATCGCGCCCTCGCGCCCACCTTATCGCCCGACGCTGACACCAACGCGGTGGCATTGTTTGGCGGCGCGGTCATCGTCGCCTTGGCCAATGAATACTCGGTCGGCTTCCAGCGCCTCATGATCGCCGAGCCGTTGAGCGTTGGCCCGATCGCGGTTGGTCTGTCGCACCTCGCGCTCGATCTGCCGACAATCGCGCTCACCGACTATTTGGCCGCGCGCGGCGTGGGTGATGCGCGCATGCGCGCCCGCGCCGCGCTGGAGACCCTCACCGCCCAGGCGCGCGTTGATCGCCTGCTCGGCCACCGCCCGCCCTATCCGCTCCCGCCCGAGCAGCTGGACGCCAAGGATAGCACCGCCGTCGCCCACTTCGCCGCCACCATTGCCGGGTGGGTGTGAGGCCGGCCGGTCCCGCCACACGTAGTTACCGCTTCACGTCCCGCTCGAACACCGCTTGGGCGGCGCTGATGGTGGCCTCGGAGATGTCCCCGTCCACCGCGCCGTCATAAACCTTAAGCCGCTTCAGCTCGCCTTGGAATGCGCGGCGGGTGTCGAGGTGCCAATCCTTCAGGCCGGCTTCCACCCTGTCTAATGAGAAGCGATGGCCGCGCGCGATCGCGGTGGCAATCAGCTGACCCGCGCGCGCCCGGTTTTGCAGGGGCGGCGGGTCTTCGTCGAGCACGACCGCCAGCTCATAATGGGCAGGCACGTGGTTGATCGCTACCGCCTTCTCCAGCCACTCCGCTGCCGCGCGTGGCTCGCGCGCACCGCCTTTACCGGCACGCAGCATCAAGGCGAGGTTGGTCATGGCATGCGGGCTGTTGTCCGTCGCCGCCGCCAAGAAGAGACGACGGGCCTCGGTGAGGTTGGCCGGTCCGCCTTCCCCGTCGCGCAGCATTTCAGCGTAGTTGTTCTTGCCGACCGCGGACCCGGCGTCCGCGGAACGTTGATACCAGCTGCGCGCGGCCGTGAAGTCCTTGGGCGTCCCACGCCCGCTGTAGAGGAGATTCCCCAGGCTCAGCATGGCCGTGGCCACCCCTTCGCCGGCTGCTTTTTCAAACCACACGCGCGCATTCGGAAGGTCTTGCTCGCCACCCTCACCGTCGCGCAGCATCTCCGCATAGTGGGTCATGCCCACGGCAAGACCCGCTTCCGCCGAGCGCTGAAACCACACGCGCGCGCCCACATGGTCCTTGTCGCCGCCTTCACCGAAGTAGAGCCGGAGACCATAGCCGTTCATGGCGCCGGCATGTCCCGCCTCCGCCGCGCGGCCAAACCACAGGCGAGCCATGGCAAGATCCCGCTCGCCGCCCTCGCCGTCACGCGCCATTTCGGCCAAATTGGTCATGCCCAGGGGATGCCCAGCGTCCGCCGACCTCTGAAACCAGCCGCGCGCCGTGGCATGCTGGCCATCAGCGTAAAGCGCCCATCCCAATAGGAGCTCCGGTCGGCCCTTGCCCGCCGCCACGCTGGCGGGGTCCGAGGTGACGATCGAGCAAGCCTTGATCGCCTCCCGCGCCGAGCTCTTCAGCGTCTTGATCGCCGACGCGGTTGGACCTGCGGAAAACCGGTTGTCGTCGGCAAGGGGGACGAGGCGCTCACAGGTGGCGCGCGCGGCATCCAGCGTGCGGCGACGGTTGGCATCCACGGGGTTGACCGGTGCGGCCTTCGTATCCGGGCGCAGGGCGAGGAACTGGATGTCGTCAATCGCCCGATCGATTTGCGGCGTCTGGTCGACCCCGCGCAAGGTCTGCGCGGCCTTCGTCACATTGGCCCGCAAGGCCCGGCGCAGCTCCTGGCCGCCCACCGGTCCGCCGCGGCCTTCCAGCGCCGCCACGAATTGACGGGTGAGCAGGCCGCTTTGTGTCCTGTCATCCCACCACGCGGTCTCGTCGGCGGCCGCGGCTGAAATGCGGATGATCGATGAGGGGCGTGTGTCGAGCGACGGGCGGGCGATCGCCATCATGCCCGGCGGCGTGATGGCGCCCGCGGCGGTCCGCCCGGAGAAGCACGCCTCCACCATGAAGATGAGCCAGCGGTCGGCCGGCAACAGCGCTTTCACCTCTTCCAGATTGCGCTCGATCGTATCCAGTGCCGGCGCGAAGTCGGCGGCAAGCTCTGGGGCGACCTCGGTCGGCAGCAAATGCGACCGCACGCCGGCCTGACCCTTAATCGGCGCGGGCAGGCCATGGCCGACGAAATAGACAAACACATTGCCATGACCCTCGACCGCGCGCATCTCGCGCCACAGCTTGCCGCGCGGGTTGGCATCGGTGCCCAGCCACTCCGCCCAGCTCGCTGAGGGCTCGTTGATGAGCACCTTGATGCGCGTCGGGTCGAAGCCCTGGGCAAGCAAGACCCGCTTGATCGCCGCGCCGTCGCGCTCGGCATGGGGGATGACCGGCGCGCGCTTATAGTCCTTGTTCACGAGGATCAGCGCGAAGCTATCGCCATTGTCGACGGCGGCGGCCGCCCGCGCCGCCCCGGCGCTGACCAGCATGAACAGCATCGCGATGAGCGCGATCCCTATCCGGCGTGCGCGCATGTCTGCCTCCCCCTGCCGGTTCCAATGGCCATCATGACTATCAAGCCCGGCCCCGCGCAAGCGTGGTTAAGCAAAACCGCATCTGACCTGGGACGCCTTGCAATTGGTGAGGCGCGACGCGGCGGCGCGGGTTCGCCTCCCCTTGGAGGACAAGCATACCTCAAGTCCGCGAAAGCCGTGCGACAGGACGCGGCAAGCTGGAGGCAAGGGGCACATGACGGGGTAAGACGGGCTTGGGCGAGGTCTCGAAATCTTCACTTAAGGTGATGAAAGTCTTAAAGGATCTGCTCGAACGCGCCGCGCCGCGTTGACTGTGTTTTCATACCCATCTGCTAAAACTGTTCACGTTGGGTGTCGTCCCGTGCGGGCGGACAGCGGGAGAGCGACGTGACGGAAGCTGAAGTGACCCTTCACGAAGTGGATCGGGAGCGCGCCGAGCGCCGGTGGATCAGCCTGGGCTTTGGAGCCAAGCTGGAGGCCGCCTATGAAGCCGCCACTGCCGCGCGCCGCAACACCGGTCTCGCCAACATCCTCATCGGCGCGGTGATCATCTATAACCTGTTGATCGTGGGCGATATTCTCCTGGCCGGTGATGCGCTCTGGCTCGCCTTGTTCGTTCACGCCACCATCGCCACGCCGATCATGCTGGCGGTCGCGCTGTATGTGCGTGGCAACCCGCCGCCCGCCCGCCGCGAAGCGCTGGTGGCGGCCGTGCCCGTCATCATGGCGTTCGGCATCCTGGCTGTGTTCGCGTGGTCGACCGCGCCTGAGGTGGCCCACTATCAGTACTTCGTGATCCTGGTGACCATGTTCGCCAATGCGGTGCTGCGCACGCGCTTCGCCCAAGCCGCCATCGCCACCGCGCTGATTGTCGCCGCCCATGCCGCCGTCATGCTCGGCTCGCCCTCCACGCCCATCACCGTTGCCGCGCACTCGATTGGCTTGCTGGTGATCACGTCGCTCGTCACGCTCGCGGTCAATCGCAGCATGGAGCGCGAGAGCCGCCGGGCCTTCCTCGGCCGTCTGCGTCGCGATCTGTCGACCGAAGTGCTCATGAAGCAGAAGGAAGACTATGAGCGTCAGTCGCTCGAGGACGGCCTCACCGGTGTCGCCAACCGTCGCGGCGTCGAGCAGCATCTAGCAAGCCTGGAAGCGCGCGCCGGTGGCCAGGGCCAGACGTTTGGCGTGCTCATGATCGATGTCGATCACTTCAAGGCTTACAACGACCAATATGGCCACATGGCCGGCGACCGCTGCCTCGCCATGGTCGGCAATCTGATCAGCTTGCAGGTGCGCGACGGCGTCGACTTCGTCGGCCGCTATGGCGGCGAGGAGTTCGTCGTCGTGCTTGCTCACGCCGATCTGTTGATCGCCACGGCGACCGCCGAGCGCATCCGCGTCGCGATCCACAACATGGCAATCCCCCATCAAGGTGCCGAGGCGGGTCGGGTCACGGTCTCAATCGGCGCGGCGACCGGCTACTTCGGCATGGTCGGCAGCGCGGGGGCCGCGGTTAATACCGCCGACGAGGCGCTGTATGTCGCCAAGCGGGCCGGTCGCGACCGGGTCGAGCCGCCCGCCTTGATGACCTCCTCGGCAACGGGCTTGTTCGATCTGCGCGAGGCCATCGAGCTTGATTTCGTTGAGCCGTCGACGCCGGCAAGCCGCAAGGTGGCTGCTGCCTGATCGGATCCTTGGACCGCGTTCACCGGCCGGGCCGTTGCCCGGCCGCGCTTGTTTCAAGGGGCGGTGTCCCGCGGAATTTCTTTCCTTTTGTCCGCCACCGCGCTACGTCGAAGGCCTCAGGCTGATATCGCCGCTCGCCCCTGTTTCGCCCTGACTTGGGGCTAGCCGGTCGGTGTGTCTCAGCCCCTGCCGAATCGAGCGTTCCGATGCCCTCAAGCCGCCGTCGTTTCCTGGCTGTTGCCGCCGCCGGCCTTGCCATGCCGGCCCTGTTGCGGTCCAGCGATGCTTTGTCGAGCTCCGGCGCCGTCAATGTGCTCGCCTTCGCCGATTACATCCCGCCCGAATCCATTGCCGCCTTTGAGAGCGCCACCGGCATCAAGGTCAATTTGACCGCATTCGGCTCCAATCGGGAGGCGTTCGACCGCGTCTCTAAGGCTGGGGCGGCCTATGACGTGGTGATCACCTCGGTCACCAGCGGCCCACCGTATTATGCCGCCAAGCTGCTTCGCCCCCTCGATGAGGCGCGGCTCAAGCTTGATCGGGTGATCCCGTCCATCTTGCGCGATAGCGTCCAGCTCGGCGCCACCTCGCGCGGCGCGCGCATGTTGGTGCCGTATAACTGGGGCACCGAGGGCATCACCTTTGATAGCGAGCTGTTTCCAGTACCTGACGGTGAGATCAGCTACGAGATGCTGTGGCGCCCCGAGGCGATCGGCCATTTGGTGGTGCGCCTGCAATCCATCGTCATTGGCACCGCGATTTATCTCGACGCGCTGGGACAGGTCCCGTCCAACC
Organism: Rhizobium sp. Q54; assembly: GCA_943373055.1. Classification (GTDB taxonomy): domain Bacteria; phylum Pseudomonadota; class Alphaproteobacteria; order Rhizobiales; family Ancalomicrobiaceae; genus CALSBD01. The sequence goes on along the minus strand of CALSBD010000032.1, from coordinate 7,097 downwards.
GGGCGCTGGATCTGTTCAAGAGCGAAGCCGACATGCGCCGCGTGCTAGATCCGGTGGTGGGCTATGTCCTCGCGCGCCGCGACCGCATTGCCGGTTTCTGGACCAACGCGGCCGACGCGCGCCAGGCCTTTACCGCCAATGGCCGCATTGGCCTGACCTGGGATACGACGGGTCTCCTGTTGGCCCGCGAAGCACCGCGCTGGAAGTATCGCCTGCCCAAGGAAGGCGGCCTCACTTGGCTGGATGGCGTTGGCATCACGGCCGTGGCGCAAAACGTCGACCAGGCTTATGCGTTTCTTGACGCTTTGCTCACGCCCGAGGTGGGCGGTCGCATGTCCGCCACCACGGGGTTTAACTCCGCGGTCGTCGGCGCGGCCCGCTTCGCCGGCGCCGACTATGCCCGGCAGTATGGCGAGGTCTATACGGCCGAGACCTTGCCGACGTTGTGGTGGTGGCAGGCGGAATCACCCTGGACCCAGGCGGTCATGCTCGAATACGTCGAGAAAATCAGCCGCGCGTGAACGCCCGCCGCATCCGCCGGCGCAGGGGTGGCACCACGCTCACCTCCGGCGCGGGGCGATCGGCGAGGAAGGCGGTCACCTCCGCCCGCGTCGGGCTGCCTTCACGGCCGCCAAACCGGGTGGTCTTCAAGGCAGCGGCGGCCTGAGCGAACCAGATCGCCTCGCTTTCGCGTTTACCCTCCGCGAGCGCCAACGCGAACGCGCCATGAAAGACATCACCGGCGCCTAAGGTATCGACACTGTCGACCTCAAACCCCGGCATTTCGTGGATGTCCTGGCCTTCCAGCCAAAGCACGCCGCGCGAGCCGGCGGTGACGCCGAGCCATGCATCGGTCCACTTGCGCGCCGCCCGCAGCGCCCGCTCCAGCTTGCGTCGGCCGGTGAGTGCCTTCAGCCCCGCCTCGCCAAACACGATGTGCGTGGCGCACGCCAACAGCGTGAGGTCCTTGGGCGCGTTGCGATCAAAATCGAGGATGGAGATGCGGCCGGTATCCTTAGCGAGCGCGAGCAAATGAACCGCGCCGGCATTCCAACGATAGTCGGTCAAAACCACATGGATATCGTCATCCAGCCGTCCCGGCAGCCCGTCAATGCCCTCAAACAGCTGCGGATCGGTGTAATTGGCCAATGTGCGCTGGCCGGTGGGATCGACCATCACGCCCGACAAGGGCGAGATCCGCCCCGGCCGCGTCGTCAAATAGGTAGTGTCGATGCCCTCCGCGACCAGCCCATCGCGGATCGCCGTGCCGACCGCGTCATCGCCGACGCGGCCGCAAAACGACACCTCGCCGCCCAGCCGCCGGATCGCCACCGCCGCATTGGCCGCCATGCCGCCGCCGACCGCGCGATAGCCGACCGCGCGGTATTCCTCCGCCGCCACCGGTGCCTCGGCGAGGGCGAACACGTGGTCGATGACGGCGTGGCCGAGGACCATCAAACGCGGCATGCCTGGCTCCGAGAGGGCGGGCGGCTGCCGGTGCCTGGGGAGGCTGCCCGGTCCGCTCAAGCGTTACATCACAACCGCGCGGTTGGCGGCGGGCGGTCCCTTGGGAGGGATCCAGTCCGATACACCGCGCGGTGAAGAAACGGCGGATCAGCGCGGCTTGGCGCGCGCCTTGGTGGCGACCTTGTTGGTCATGCGCATGCGCGCCTGCACGGCGGCGAACTCAGACCGGGTCTTGCCATTGGGATTGAGCCGGCGCGCGGCGCAAAACAGCGTGAAGGCGAGCGGATCAAACGGCACCCGGACCGTCACGGCCCCTTGGTCCTGCAGCTGCCGCTCAGCCACCTTGGCGCGCGCCAGCCAGTCGTCAAACGACTCCGGCAGCACCTCCGGGTCGGACATGATGGTGCGATGACTGGCATAGGTCGCCCGGTTGAACCACAACAGGGCGGCGGCATTGATGGGCGAGGCGTCGGTGTTCGACATCTGTGCGATCATGAGCTGGCAAAATGCGGCGGCGCCGCATGTGCCCGTGCAGTTAGCTCAAGACCGGGGTTTGGAAAAGGGGTGCATCACGCATTTGGACGGAAAACCGCTGACGAGCCGGGCTCAACCCTCAAACCGGGGCCGTTTTGTCGAGGTCGATGGCATCCGCCCCGCCTCACTGGATGAGCAGCAGGCGCCCGTCAGCCATCTCTACCTTGCCCAAGCGAGATAGGAATGACATCCCAAGAAGGTTGTTCGACAGCGCGCCCTTGGGCATGACCACCGCCCGTACGCCCTTCACCTCCAAGGTGCCGAGCCGCACCGACCGCAAAGTGACGGGGGCGGCCATAGCGATCCCATTCGCGGTGGACATTGGGGCATTGAAGGTCAACCGGTTGGTGGGTAACCGCATGCGCTGGGCAGTTTCATAGGTGAGGGCGACGATCGTCGCCCCGGTGTCGACCATCGCCTCGGCGGGATGGTCGTCCAAATAGAGCTTGGTGTGGAAGTGGCCGGACCGGTCGGCGGTCAGCCGCACATTGCGGCCCGACACCGCAGTGTCGGAGGGGCGCGCCTGGGTCGACGGATCATTCGCCTTGCCGCGCAAGAGGCTCTGCGCGGTCTTTTGCAACAGCGCCTGCGCCTCCGGGCTGGTCGGATCGAGCTTGGTGATATCGAGCCCCGCGTCGCGCACCGGCTGCGTCTCGTTGACGAGCATCTGCATCGTGGGCACCAGGCCCATCAGGCTCACCGCCAGCAGTGTTGCTCGAAAGATCGTCTTGTTCACGTGCGTTGCCCTGAAAACCGTGCGGCAAGGCTGCCCGAACACGGTTGCTGCCCGGTTGACGCACCGCCGCAACACGAAAACGCGGTAAAACCCGTGTTACCACCGGCCCGCTGCGGTTAATCCGGTCTTAAGTCCGCGTGCCGATGGTGGCAGGGTAGGTGCGCTCGCCAGGATGTTGTCATGACCGTTCGTTTGCCCGCCCTTTCGCCGTCGCGCCGTTGGTGGCGCCCCATGGCCCTCAGATCCATGGCCCTCAGATCCATGGCCGCGAGCGCCATCGCCGTAAGCGCCCTGGTCGCGCTATCGTCGATCACCCCGCCGGCCGTCGCGCAGATCCTCAATCAGACCGAATCCGAGAGCCGCATGGCCGCCGCCCGCGCCGAGTTGCCGAAGGATGCCGCTCGGGTGCTGTTTGGCGATCAAAAGGCCCCCGCGTCGCTGCAGGCCCGCGCGATCGGCTCTTATGCGCGCGGCTGTCTCGCCGGCGCGGTGGCCTTGCCGGTCAATGGCCCGGCTTGGCAAGTGATGCGCCTGTCGCGCAATCGCATGTGGGGCCACCCCGATCTCATCACTTTCCTGGAGCGCTTCGCCACCACGGCTCGCGAGAAGGACGGCTGGAACGGCCTGCTGGTGGGCGATATCAGCCAGCCGCGCGGCGGGCCGATGCTCACCGGGCATAATTCGCACCAGATCGGCCTGGATGCCGATATCTGGTTCACGCCGATGCCGAACCGCACCTTGACCACCAATGAGCGCGAATCGATCAGCGCCATCAACATGCTCAAGGACGGCACCCGCGAGGCGAACCTGAGCGTGCTCACCGATCGCCATATCCGCGTGGTGCGTCGCGCGTCGCTTGATCCGTTGGTGGAGCGCATCTTCGTGCACCCCGGCATCAAGAAGGCCATGTGCGACTGGCAGGACAAGGTCGGCGGCGATCGCACCTGGCTCAACAAGGTGCGCCCGATCTATGGCCACAACTACCATTTCCACATCCGCATCGGCTGTCCGGCCGGCATGGCCGGCTGCAAGCCGCAGGACAAGATCCCCGGCAATGACGGCTGCGGCGAGGAAATCGCCTGGTGGCTTGGCCCCGAGCCGTGGAAGCCCTCGCCCCCCGGCAAACCCAAGCCGCCCCTCAAGCTCGCCGACTTGCCGCCCGAGTGCAGCCAGGTGCTCGTCTCCAATTGAGGTCGCAATGCCCGATCCCGCGCCGTCCGAGCCGATGATCGCCAATTGGCCCGCCTTGCGCGAGCTCGCATTGGGCCTCGCCTTGCCCGGCGTCGAAGACGCGCTCAGCTGGGGGCATCCGTGCCTGAAGGCGCACGGCAAGCTGTGGACCTGGTGGAGCCCGCAGGAGAACGCCGGCGTCTTCAAGGTGCCAAGCGAGGAGCGCGAGGTGTTGTGCGAGGTCGACCCCGACACCTTCTACGTCACCCCGCACTATCAGCCCCACGGCCTCATCCTCGCCCGCCCCGGCAAGATCGATCCGGCCTGGGCGCGCGCCAACCTCACCCGCGTTTGGCGCCAGCAAGCGCCCAAGCGCGTTTTGAAGGCGTATGATGCGGGATTGCCGCTGTGAGCGCGGCGCCAGCACCGTTACCACCTCACCCCGACGCCGATCGCACCACCGACAGCACGGCTTCGCCATAGCGGTCGAGCTTGCGGCTGCCGATGCCGTGCAGGTTGGCGAGCGCGGACAAGGTGTGCGGGCGGGCGGCGACGATTTCGATCAAGGTGCGGTCGGGGAACACCACATAGGCCGGCACCTCTTGGGATTTCGCCACCTGGGTCCGCCAGGCCTTCAGCGCGGCCAACAGCGGATCATCGGCGGAAAGCCCGGCAAGCGCTGGCGCGGCCGAAGCGAGTTGTTTGCGCTTGCCCTTGGAGCCGAGCGTGTCGACGCGCAGCTCGATGCGCCGCCGGCCCTTCAGCACCTCCCAGCCCGCATCGGTGAGATAGAGCTGGCCATAACTGGCGATATCCTGCTCGATTAGCCCCGCCCCGGCGATCTGTCTGAGCAGCGAGCGCCACTCCGCCTTGGTGCGGTCGGCGCCGCAGCCGAACGTCTTGAGCTTATCGTGGCCGAACCGGGTCACTTGCTCGCTTGTTTCGCCCAACACGATCGCCACGATGTGCTCGCCACCGAACCGCTCGCCCGTGCGCACGATCGCCGACAACAGCTTTTGCGCCTCCACCGTGCCGTCAAACGTCGACACCCCATCCCGGCACAGGTCGCAGTGGCCGCACGGCTCGGTCTGTTCGCCGAAGTATTGCAACAGTGTCTGCCGCCGGCAGCGCGGCGCCTCGGCCAGCGCCAACAGCGCGTTGAGCCGCTGCACCTCGGCGCGCTTCACCTCGTCGGGCGCGTCGCTCTCCTCAATCTGCAGCCGGCGCAGGCGGATATCATCAAGGCCATAGAAGGTGAGCGTATCAGCCGGTAAGCCGTCGCGCCCCGCGCGGCCGATCTCTTGATAGTAGGCCTCGATCGATTTCGGCAGCGCGGTGTGGGCGACGAAGCGGACATCCGGCTTGTCGATACCCATGCCGAACGCCACCGTCGCCACCATCACGATGCCATCCTCTTGTAGAAAGGCGTCCTGGTTCTGCCGCCGCGTCTCCATATCAAGGCCGGCGTGATAGGCGAGCGCGCGGATGCCCTGGCGCTCCAGCAGCGCCGCCCAGGTCTCCGTGTCCTTACGCGACGCGCAATAGACGATGCCCGATTGGCCCTTGCGCGCCTCGATGAAGTCGATCAGCTCGCGCCGCCCGCCCGACTTCGGCCGCATCGCCAAAAACAGGTTCGGCCGGTCGAACCCGTGGACGAAGACCTCCGGCGGGGCATCGAACAATCGCTCGATGATGTCTGCCCGCGTCGCCTTGTCGGCGGTCGCCGTCAGCGCGATCGCCTGCGGCTGGCCGAGCCGACGGCGGATCTCGCCGAGCTGGGCGTATTCGGGGCGAAAGTCATGCCCCCACTGCGACACGCAGTGGGCCTCGTCGATGGCCAAAAGGCTCACCCCGTGGCGCGCCAACCGATCCGCGGTGCCATTGAGCGCTAGCCGCTCGGGGGACACGTAGAGAAGCCTTAGCCGGCCCTCGGCAATCTCGTCCCAGATGCGCCGGGTTTCCTGCGCGTCGTTCATGGAGTTGAGCGCGCCGGCCGGGATGCCCAGGTCCGTGAGTGCGGATACCTGATCGCGCATCAAGGCGATCAGCGGCGACACCACCACTGTCAACCCGCCCTTTACCAACGCGGGCAATTGATAACACAGCGATTTGCCACCACCGGTGGGTAGGATGGCGAGCACGTCGGCGCCCGAGAGCACCGCGTCGACAATCGGCACCTGCCCGTCGCGCAAGGCTTTGAAGCCGAACACGCGGGAGAGAAGGGTCTCCGCCGAGGCATCAAGGGGCATGAGGGGTCCTGGAGCGCCGAATCGCTGATGTGTTATACCCCATGGCGCGCCCCCGGTGGCCGGCTTGCCGAAAAGACACATCGCCGTGATGGCGCCAAACTTTCGCGAATTGCTAATATCCCCGTTCTAAACGTTTGCGGTCACCAAAAAGGCGGGCCGCGTATGTCCCTTACCAGCACACCTGAAGTTCCCTTCGCGACGATCTATGCCACCGATCTTGTGTTTGTCGAAGGCTGCTGGAAGCTGTGCGGCGACGCCCATTGCTGTTCGTTCAGCCGACACAAGGCGAAGTTCAAGTTCTTGTCGAAGACGCCGGGCCAGGAACTGCCGCTGTTGCCGGGCGAGTACGCGTATTTGAGCCAGAACGGCTATCTCGCCCAGTTCCAGGATCACGAGCACCGCGTGGTTGACTATAACTTCGGCGAGAACCGGACGCTGCGCATGGAAACCATCATCAGCCGCCGTCCGGGCTGTGCGTGCGACCACGGCACGCGGCCCACGATCTGCCGGCTTTACCCGTCATTCCCGGTGTTCGACGTCGACGGCCGCCTCACCGGCCTCGACCGGGTCGGCATTTATGACGCGATGGAAGACCTCGACGGCCTGGAGCGCATCTGCAAGGTCGACACCATGCCGCTCGCCGAGGTGGAAAAGCTGCTCACCATCACCACCGCCATCGCTGCTGAGCCGCGGGCGTTGTTTTATATGATGGCCTACCAGCTCACCCACGCCTATGTCCGCGACCGTCTCGTCACCTTGAAGGGAGACCGGGTGATGTCGATGTTCACGGTGTTCGAGAACGCGCTGCTGCGCAACCAGCTCATCGAAGCCGACGTGCTCAAGGGCCACCTCAACACCCTCGCCGACCGCTTCGAAGCCCGCTGGCCCGGCCAATTTCACCTGCCGTGATACCCCACGGATCCGATCGCGGGTCGCCCTTT
>CALSBD010000031.1:0-12896 GCA_943373055.1 Rhizobium sp. Q54 | reverse complement strand
CTTCCAGGATCAGGCGGGCGTCGGTCGCGGTCGGCGATGCCGCGTCGGCCTCGTCGAGCGGCCAGTCGATGCGCTCGCGGCTCCAGGCGAGGCGCGGGGTGACGGCATCCGGGCGGCTATCTGTTGCCAAGGCGCTCAACGGTGCTGCGCGATCAAGGGTGGTGGCCAACAGGAGAGGCTCGTGCGCGGGGCCAAACCCAGCGACGCCACCCAGATCCGCCGCGCCATTGACGGCGGTGAGCACCACGCCGGAGGCGATGGGATCGCGGCCCGCGTTGTCTGCCGGGGTTTCGCGCGGTCGACTGGTATCGACCACCGGGGCCGGTTGGACTGTGACGACGAACCGGCCCGTGACGACCGCGCCGTCGGCATCGATGACTTGGAAGGTCACGATGGCGGTGCCACTCATGCCGGCCGGCGGCGTGTAGACAATGCGACCGTCGGCGCCGATGGTGACCGAGCCCTGATCGACGCTGGCTGACAAGAGCCGCAAGGTATCGCCGTCGCGGTCGGCGGCCCGCGCGAGCGCATCAAGGGTCAAGGTTTCGCCACCCGTGACGGTACCGGTGCCATCGGTGACGGTCGGCGCGGGATTGGTCACCGTCAAGGTGAAGATGACATGCGAACTCGCGCCCGAGGCATCGCGCGCAGTGACCATGATCGTGTAGACGCCGTCATTAAGCGTGCTGGCGTCGCGGGCGAGGCGGCCGGTGATCTGGCCTGTGGTGGGAGCAATGGAGAGCCCCGCGGGTAGGCCAGTGGCGGAGAAGCGCAAGGCGTCACCGTCAATATCCGTGAACGCGCCACCGAGCGCCCACAGGATGTCGTCAAAGTCCTCCGCCGTCTTCGGCCCCGGCGGCGTCACCACCGAAGGGCCGTCATTGACCGGATTGACGGTGATGCGGATGAGGCCGGCCGCGGAAGCGCCGTCCGCATCAACAATGCGATAGGCGATCTCGGCGATGCCATTGAAGTTCGGCGGCGGGACAAACAGGATGCGACCGTCCGGCAGTCGCGTGACGCTGCCGATGCTGGCGGCAAGATCAACAAGGCGCAACAGATCGCCATCGGGATCCGTTGCAGCCCCCAAGGGATCGAGGATGAGGTTGCCGTCCTCGTCCATCTCAACGGCGATCACATCGACGCGCGGCGGTGGGTTTACGACCGTCAGCGTAAAGGTGGAGGTGGTGAAGGCACCCTGCGCGTCGGTCGCCCGCACGGTGATGGTGTAAGTGCCGCTGGCGTCATTGGGCAAAAGGCCGGTGATGCGGCCGGTCAGCGGATTGAAGCTCAAGCCGGGCGGTAGACCCTGCACCGACAGGGTCAACGCGTCGGTATCAAAGCCGCCATCGCGGAAGAAGCCGGTCAGGTCGATCATGACCGCGTTGCCATCTTGCGCGGTATGGTGCGGCAAGGGCGAGATCAGTTGAGGCGGTGGGTTGGTGACGATCAACGAGAAGCTCGTCGACACCGTCGCGCCCGAGCTGTCGGTGGCGGTCACGGTCAGCTGATAGGGCGACTGCGCGCTTGCGAGCGCCGACAAGGTGCCGGTGAGCATGCCGGTGGTGGCATTGAACGACAGGCCCGGCGGCAGGCCGGTAATGGAGAAGGTGAGTGCGCCGCCATCGGGGTCTGCGAAATAATCGGCGAGGCGGATCGAGATCGTCTCGCCATCGGTGCCGGTTACATTCGGCGGCGTGATGGCGGTGGGTGCGTCATCGACCGGGTTGATGGTGATGGTCACCGTCGACTGCGAGGTCGCGCCATTGGCGTCGCGGATCGTGTAGGTGATCACGGCCGGGCCATAGTAGTTGGCCGGCGGGGTATAGCTGATGCGGCCGTCGGGCAGGATGGTCACCGTGCCCACGGTGGCGGTTGCTTGAATAACGGTGAGGATGTCGCCGTCGGGATCAACGTCGTTGCCGAGCACATCGATGATCACACTGACGTCCTCGTCGATCGTCAGCGTGTCGGGGTTGGCGGTCGGCGGCGGATTGGACACCGTGAAGGTGAAGGTGTCGGTGACCGTTGAGCCCTGATCGTCGGTGACACTGATGGTGATCGAGAACGGCCCCAGCGCGCTCGCCCCCGCCGTCAGACGACCGGAAATGACGCCGGTGAGCGGATTGAGCGTCAGGCCAGGCGGCAAGCCGGTCGCGGTAAAGCGCAGCTGATCACCATCGGGCCCGCGATCGGCGAAGAAGGCGGCAAGCGAGATCGAGATCGTCTGGCCATCGACGCCGACCTGATCGGGGATCGGATTGACGAGGTCAACGGGCTGATTGGTCGCTGTCAGGGTGAATTGAACGGTGACCGATTGGCCGGCCGGATCGGTCGCGCGCACGGTGATCACATAGGGCGACTGTTGTGACGCCGCTGAACTCAGCGTGCCGGTGATGCGACCGGTCACCGGATCGATCGCAAGTCCTGGTGGTAGACCGATCGCCGAGAAGGACAAGGCATCGCCATCGGGGTCGGTGAAATAGCCCGACAGGTCGATCGAGATCGTCTGGCCGTCGTTTGCCGACACATTGGGCGGCGGTCCCACCACCACGGGCGGATCGTTGACGACGGTGAGCAGGAACGAGCGTGAATGGGTGGCGCCCTGTTCGTCGGTGACGGTGACGGTGATGGAGTAGACGCCGTTGACGCCGCCATTCTTGGCGCCCACGGCCAAGGTGCCGGTGATCTGGCCGGTGGTCGGATTGAAAGTCAGACCCGCTGGCAAGCCGGTGACGGCGTAGGTCAAGGCATCCGAATCAAGCCCGCCATCGCGGAAATAGGCCGCGAGGTTGAACGAGATGGTGTTGCCCTCCACCCACGACTGGCCCGGGATCGGATCCGAGGTCGGCGCGCTGTTGGTGACGTTGATGGTGAAGGAGCGGGTGATCGTCGACCCTTGTCCGTCGGTCGCGGTGAACTGGATGACATAGGGTCCGCCCGCTGACGCTGCGGCTGACAAGGTGCCGGTGATGCGATTGGTCGTGGGATCAAACGTCAAGCCCGGTGGCAGGTTCGACGGGTTCAGCACCGTGATGGTCACCGGGTCGCCATCGGGCGTGGTGTCGCGGATATAATCATCAAGGTCGAACGTGACGGTTTGCCCGTCGGTCCAGTTTTGCGTGGGCACGGTGCCCAGGACCGGCAGGTTTGTAATCGTCCAGGTGAAGGTCTGCGACACAAAGGCGCCCGATGCATCGGTCGCGGTGATGGTGACGGTGTAGACGCCGCCGTTGATTTGGCTGGCATTGGTCGCGATGGTGCCCGAGATCGCGCCGGTCGCCGTGTTGAAGGTCAGGCCGGGTGGCAAACCGGTGGCGGAAAAGGTGAGGGCGTCAAAGTCCGGGCTGCCATCGCGGAAAAAGACGCCGGCCTCGAAGGTGCCGATATTGGTGCCGTCGGCATTGGTACGGTTGCCGATGTCGCCATTGCGCAAGGGCGGCACGTTGTTGACCGTGATGGTGAAGCTCGTCTCCACGAAGGCGCCGGTGGAGTCGGTCGCCCGCACGGTCACCACATAGGGCCCGCCGTGGCTGGCGTCCGATGGCAAGGTGCCGACGATGCGGCCGGTGGTGGCGTTGATCGCCAAGCCGGGGGGCAGGCCGGAGACGGTGTAGGTCATGGTGTGACCGTCCGGGTCCTGGAAGGACGGCGCGGTGTCGATCACGATGGTCTGACCGTCATTATAGGTCACGTTCGGCAGCGGGCTCACGACGATCGGGGCCGCCAACAGGTGGTTCCAGTCGTCGGCGGCGATAGCAGCGGTGTCCACCCGGCCGACCCGGTATTCCAGGTCGAAGTCGCCCGCGGTGGTGCCGCCCCCGCTCTCATCGACCGAGGCGGCCACGTCAGCGCCGGTGATGCGGGCGAGAGCGGCGGCGGCGCGCTGACCGGTCTCGCCAGCGGCAAAGTCGCAGCCATAAATGAGGAGGTCGCCCTCGGCACTCAGGGCCCGGCCGATTGCCAGCAGGCCAACGTTGGACCCCGCCCCGCTGGCAAGCGGATCAATGCCATCGGTGCCGATGGCGATCTGGCCTTCGCTGCCGTGGGCGACGATATGGATGGCGCCGACATCGCTGCGACCGGCGAGCGCGGTCATGGCTTTGGTGGCAAAGCTTTCGTGGCGGTCGACGAGGATGATCTCGGCATCCTTCGGCACGGCGGCCAAAAACACCGCGAGGTCCGGCAAGCCGGCATCGACGAATACGATATCGCGCGAGGGCGCGCGCGGTGGCGGCGGCGCGGCCTGTGCCTCGGTGTCGGTCTCGCGACGCGGCTCTGGGCTGGCGAATTTGATTCGATCGGCGTGGCGCTCGACGTCCCGGTCGTCGCCGTCGAACAGGTCGCCCAGCGACGCGTCGAACACATATCGCGCCTCAAGCGTCATCAACGAGGCCGCCGATACCAGCGGCGCCGTCTCCAAACGGGGCAAACGAGGGACCGGGGATTTCGACATGGCGAAGCCTCGAGTCGCCCGGCCGTGCCGAAGGCGCGCCGGTTACCGAGGATTGACCATGCTTGAAAGCGGTTAATGGGTGGTTGGCAAGCCGCCCCTGCCGTAGCGGTCATTGAGGGCTAAGAGCACGGTGTGCGGTGGCCACTCGGTCTAAAAGCGTGCGGCGCGCTTAGGCTCAGCCCGGCTGGTTCATCATGTGGTCGGCCAGCTTGCGGACGGGTTCGCGGATGGTGTCGCGCAGCGCCGCGTCAGCGACGGTCTCATTGAGCGCGCGCTCGAAGCACAGCCACCACCCATCGCGCTCGGCCACGCCAATGGGCGCGACGAAGTGGCGTCGACGCAGCATGGGGGGACCGTGCTTGGAGGTATAGAGCGGCGGGCCGCCGAGCCACCCGGTCAAATAGTCAAAGAACTTCGCCTCTGAGCCAACAAGGCTCGGCGGGTGGATGGCCCGGCAGGCGGCGGCTTCGGGTAAGGTATCCATCAACTCATAGAACCGCCGCGCCAGCCGCCGCACGCCGGCCTCGCCCCCAATGCGATCATAAAGAGTGATGACGGTCGGGCCTTCGGTGTCCATGGCGCACGCGGTCTCCGGTCGATGGGTCAGCCTTGATGGCCCAAGCGCGGCGGGCGCGCCTTGCGCTGGCGCAAAGTCTCACTCTGCCGCGGCGGACCACGCGGGCGCGCGGCTTGCCGCCCGGGCGCGGGCCTCGGCCCCGAACGCCTCGAACAGCTTGCGCGACGGACCGTCGGTCTTGACCCAGAACTCCGGATGCCACTGCACGCCGACGGCGAAGCCCTTGGCATCGGCGACGCGCGCGGCCTCGATGGTGCCGTCGGGGGCCGCGCCTTCGACCACCAAACGGGGCGACAGGGTGTGGATGCCCTGGCGGTGCAGGGAGTTTACGGCGATTTCGTCGGCCCCCATGATGCGGCCAAGGCACGAATTGGGCTCGATGCGCACGGCGTGGCGAATGGCGAAGCGCTCGCGCTGATCGTCGGAGACGGGCGCGCGGTGATCCATGCGGCCGGGCTCTTCCTGAATTTCGGTCGCCAAGGTGCCGCCCAGCGCCACATTGAGCTCTTGGAAGCCGCGGCAGATTGCCAAAAGCGGCACACCGGCGGCAAGCGTCCGCTCAATGAGCGGCAAGGTGGTGGCATCGCGGGCGGGATCATAGGGCTCGAAGGCGGGCGCAGGCGTCACGCCATAGCGCTCGGGATAGACATTGGAGCGCGAGCCGGTCAACAGCACGCCGTCGACCCGGGTAAGCACGGCGTCAAGATCAAGCGCCGCGCCTAAGGCCGGCAGCACCACGGGCAAGCAGCCCGCCCCGTAGAGCACGGCTTCGGCATACTGGTTGGGCACGCAGTGCCACCGGTAGCCGTCGAACTCTTTGAAGTCGGAGGAGACCAAAACCAGGGGCTGAGACATGGCGCAGGGTTCCGCTCGGAGAGAAGGGCGTGGGTGAATAGGCACCCACCCCATCTATGCCCGGTCCCGCGAGCGGCGCCAAGGCCCGATCACGTCAGCTTCTGCAACTCGGCGATGCGCTTTTGCGTTTCCGCTTCCACGCGGCTGACGGCGATGCGGGTCGCGATATCGGCCATGCCTTGAGACTTGCCGACATTGATGGTCAGGAACGCATCGGTGATCGCATTATTGGTCGCGATCGAATTCTCGGCGAACTCGCGCTGCTTGGCGCGCCAGGCATTCATCTGTTCAAAGTGTCGCTGCCCGATCGAGGGCTGAGAAAAACGATTGATTTTCATGGTGGTCGGTCTCCCAGGCCATCACGTCGCCCCCCTCAGCACCGTGCGATGGAATCGTGAAGCTCTGGTTAATGTGGATCGCGCTATCACCGGGGTTGGCTGATTCGGTCGTGATTCGAGGAGCTCCTGATGCGCCCAACCCATCTCATCGCCCTCGTGGGGGTGGCCGTGACCGTGGCCGCGTGCGCCTCGCAGCCCGTGCGGGTGGAGCGCACGCCGCCCTTCTATCAGCGGCTTGACGTGGCCGGCCGGTCGATTGATCCCGCGTCGTCGATCGCCATGATCAATGAATACCGGCGTGGCAAGGGGCTGGCGCCCTTGGTGCTCGACCCCGCGCTCGGGCGTCTGGCGCAGGAGCAAGCGCAATGGATGGGCAGCCGCGATCAGGTGCGCACATCGCTGGAGCGCGATCGCGCATTGCCCGTGCGGCTGAAAACGGCCGGCATTGCAGCTGGAGTGGCCGATGAGAATGTCTCGGCGGGCTATCGCACCTTCGCGGAGGCGTTTTCCGGCTGGCGGGACTCCAAGCCCCACAACGCGGTGATGCTGAACCCGAACGTGAAGCGGGCCGGTATCGCCACGGCCTATCAACCGACGTCGAAGTATCAGGTGTTTTGGTCGCTGATCGTAGCGGAGTGACTGTGAGCACCGACACCCGTGCAAACGCACTACCCCCGGCGTTGGGACGCCGGGGGCAGGGGGGAGCCCGTCGAGCTGGAGGTCCCTCGGGGCGGTCCGATATCCGTGTGCGGGCAGGCCGCTTTTTCAACCGAGCGCGGGCCGGAGGTTCCCGGTCTCGGTCGATCGAAGCCGACGGCGCGCATCGGCTTCGATCGGGGCTGGGCGGCAACTTGCCCCCCAGCCAGCACGCTGTTGGATCAGCCGCAGTAGCGGATGCGGCCGTAACGGTCGACGTAAGTGCCCGACGCCCAATCGTAAGAGCGGAAGCGGGAGGCGCACCAGTGCTTGCGGGACTCGTAGCCGCGGTAGCCGTAGCGATAGTAGACGCGGCCCGGGCGGTAGGCGTAGTGCGGACCGGCATAGGCGTGGCCAGCAATCAGGCCAGCGGCGAGGCCAATCACGGCACCGGCGACAACTGCGCCACCATTGCCGGCCTCGGCCTTTTGCGGAGCGGCGGTCACGGCGAGAGTGGCCGCGACCAGGGCGAAAGCGATCGGCTTGACCAGGGACTTCATCATGGCTGTCTCCATTTTGTGAACCGCCGGAGCGGTGAGGGTCCTGTGGGCGGGCGCTTCGTTCCGCCGATACAGCCTCATTGCGCAGGGGAGGGCCGGTTTTGCGCGGGTGGGCACAAGAAAAACAGGCGCGCGCCGTTTTTTTGCCGTGAAGCCCTTCAACACACCCTCTAGGGTCGTGCCGGTCGATCGCCGCCGCCGGGCTCAGGCCGGCGAGCCGCGCTCACGGGCGACCTCAAGTGGCTATCGACGTGGAAAGAATGGGGAAAACCCTGGTCTGGGCGCATGATTGACTTCAATGCGCCACATGGGCACCCTTTGCTAACAACGTCGCGTCGGACCGGTGTTCGATTTGGTGTGGAGGTCGTGGTGTCAAACCGTCGTCCCGCGTCGGGTGTCATCGCCGGATGCTCTTTTTCCCCGAGACTGGGGTCCCCGAAGCTGGGCTATCCATGACGCGTTCGTCGCACTGGTCCCCCCGTCAACGCCTGGCGCCGGCCCATGCTCGCATTGAGCTGGGCTCCGAGCCGCCCTTGTCGGCGGACGGCAACCAGGGTCTCGACAGACGCAAGGTGTCGTTGCGCTGGCTGGCGGGCACGGTGCTGACGGCGGCCACCTCCAGTTTTTTGATGGGCGGCGCGTTTTTTGTCGCGATGCAAGGCCATGTCGGGCTGGCCGCGATCCCCGCGCCGGGCACCCAAGTGGGGGCTGTGGCTCCCGGCGCGCCGGTGGCGGTCACCAAGGGCGATCGCATCCGGCACCACGCTGCGCCGGTCGCCTCGCGCGTTGTCATGCATTTGTCCACCGTGACGCGCGACGGCGATCGCGACAAGGTGCGCACCCAGCCGTTCGTGCGGGTGTCCTCGGCACTGGCCCTCACCCGCAACCGGCAAACGGTGGAATCGATCCCGGAGTTTAATCCGCTCAGGATCTTTTCCGACACCAATGTGTTTTCCACCTCGCAGACGTCCGACAACCCGTCATTCTATGGCGCGGAGGTGGAGGGTGAGGTGACCTTGGTGGAGCGCGACTTCCCCAAGGATGACGCACTGTTCGATCCTGAGATCGCCATGACCTCGGCTGAGGTGGAGGCGGTGATCCGCAATCAGGCCGGCTTCCTCACCGACGGGGCGGTGCAAGTGGCCGCCGTGCCGGTGATTGATCCCGCGCGTATCGAGCTCGGCTTTGCCGCGGCGGCCGATCCGCTGGCCGCGTTCGCCCCTGTGCGGGTCGAGGCGGAGAATGTGTCGACGTTTGCCCGGTCGTTCGCCGCCTTTGATCAGGTCACGGGGGCGGGGCTCGCGACCGATCCGGCCCAAGTGGATGGTGGCAGTGGGCTTGACGAAAAGATCGTCACCGTCGGCAAGAACGACACCTTCGTCAATTTGCTCAAGGCGTCCAACGCGACCGACGCGCAAGCGCGCGCCATCATTGATGTGTTCCGCAAGAACGCGGCCTGGAAGGGTCTCGACGTGGGTTGGCGGGTGCGGATCGGGACGGCGAAGATCGAGGCGACCGACGACAAGCCGCGGCCGGTGCGCGTGTCGGTCTATACCGAAAAGGGCCACCTACAGACCGTCGCGCTCGACGATGCCAACAACTATGTGACGGCGACCGAGCCGGACCTCGTTGACTTTGGTCCGGCTGAAGAGGCGGAGCCGGAGCTCAACATCGCCGACTTCTCGCCCAATCGGGCACCCACGCTGTATGAGGCGCTGTATCAGACCGCGCTGGAAAATCAGATCCCGCGCTCGGCGATCCAGGATCTGGTTGGCATCTACACGTTCGATGTCGATTTCAACGCGCGGGTGCGGCCTGGCGATTCGTTTGAGGTGTTTTATGGCCTCGAAGACGAGACCAACCCCAATTCGGTGACCGAGATCCTGTTCGCCTCCATCAATGTGCGCGGCGAGGAGAAGCGCTTCTATCGCTTCCGCGCGCCCGACGACGGGACGGTGGATTTTTATGACGCCGAGGGTAAGTCGGCCAAGAAGTTCCTGATGCGCAAGCCCATGGAGGGCGGCACGTTCCGCTCCGGCTTCGGCGGCCGGCGCCATCCGGTCTTGGGCTATTATCGCATGCACACCGGTGTGGACTGGGCCGCCTCGACCGGCACGCCCATCGTGGCGGCGGGCAATGGCGTGATCGAGAAGCTGGGCTGGCAAAGCGGCTATGGGCGCTACATCCGCATCCAGCATTCCAACGGCTATGAAACCGCCTATGCCCACATGTCGAATTGGGCGCGGGGTCTGCAGGAAGGCAGCCGCGTGCGCCAGGGGCAAGTGATCGGCTATGTGGGGTCATCGGGCCTGTCCACCGGGCCGCACCTGCACTATGAGGTGCTCATCAACGAGACCCACGTGGACCCCATGCGCATCCGCTTGCCGCGGGGTCGCGAACTCAACGGCCGCCTGCTGGCCGACTTCCAGCGCGAGCGCAAGCGCATCGACGCGTTGCTGGCGACCAACCGGCCCGCGCGGGTCGCCGCGCAATCGAATTAAAAACGAGCGTGTCGCCGCGCAATCGAATTAAAAGCGAGCGTGTCGCCGCGCAGTCGAATTAAGGACGCGCGTGCGAACCAGCCGGCATCGGTAGGGACCTCAAAACGGCATTTGGCTTGCTTCGCTCGGCGCACCCGCGACGAGGGGATCGCCCGCTGTGATCAAGCCGCCCTGGGTCACCCGCATGTAAATCCCAAAATCGGTGTGACCGAACACGCCCATCAAGGTGCGCGGGATGGTCAGATCGCGGGCGCCGGTCTGAGGGTCGACATTGGTGGCCGCGCAGCGCTCGGTGCGCTTGGTCACCACGAACCGCGCCTCGCCGATGCGCACCGGCGCGCCGACCCAGTCGAGCTCGGCGAACGGCTCGAGGCCATCGACCACCAGATTGGCGCGAAACCGGCCCGGATCGACCGGCTTGCCGACAAAGGGCTCCAGCGCGCGCACCGACGCGAGGTTGATAAGGTGCACCACGCGGTCGGCCACATCGGAAAACGAGAACCCGGGCGAGGCGAGCACCTTGGCCGGTCCGCGCGCCTGATCAGCCATGACATCGTCGATAAAGGCCTCGACGGCGGCGCGGCCCTGCGGTGTGGTGAGGTCGCCGGAGGCCTGCCGACCGTCTGGGGCGGTGAGTGAGAGCACGTGGGTCGCGTCGTCAAACCGGGTCGATAAAGTCGCGAGCCGCTCGTTTTTCATGAGCATGAAGTAGCGGATCTTGGCGAGGGTCGCCGGCGCCGCCGGATCGAAGCCTGACGCGCCATTTTCGATCGCGAATGCTCGGTCAAACGGCAACGGATCGCCCGGTGTTACCCGCACGTTGGTGAGCGGCTCGGGGCTCAACCCCTTGACGGGATAGCGAACGATGGAGACGAGGCGGGCGGGCACCGGGGGCTCCTCAAGCTGGTGACGGCGGATGAGGTCGGGCGATCATTGGCCCGTGAACACGAGGCGGTCGTCGCGGCCGCCGGTGATGCGACAGCCATCGCGGCGCACCGGGGCGTATCCTTCCAGGATGATCACATTGTTGCCCATGCGTCCCGAGACCGGATAGCTCGCCGGCTCGCAGCCGCGCTTAAAGACGTAGGCAATGCCCAGAATCTGGTTGCCGCTGATCGTGCCGGTAAACAGAACCGTGCCGCTGCGCACCCCTTGGGAGACGATGCCGCTGCGGGGCTGATCATAGGCGATCACGAACTTGCCATTGCACGCATGCGCCTCCATGAGCGAGCCGTTGTGGTCATAGGGCGCGCTGTCGCACGCGTTTGCCGTGCCGGGTAAGGCCAAGGTGCCCAAGAGAATACTGGCGGCAATCACAAGGCGCTGCATGGGTCACATCCCCGATCCGGTGGGTCGCAGGCCGAACCGGCCCGCGCTTGAGAGCGCGAGCATGCACGCTTGCAGCGTAGCAATCAAACGGCCGCGATCCTTTCGAACATGGACGCGGCCGTTTGAGGATGTTGCGCGATGCGGTTTAGAGCGCTTTTCGATCTGATTGCATCAGATTCGCGCTCTAAGTCTATGTTAACGCGTGATCTTTACCCAATAACCGGTTTCCACTTATTGGGATCACGCTTTAGAACCGAACGTAGCGGGCGCGCTTGACCTGCGGGATTGCCTCGATCTTCTTCAAGACGTCGGCCGTCACCGGGTCGTCGACGGAGACGAAGCAGATCGCGTCGCCACCGGGCTTGTCGCGACCCATGGAGAAGGTGGCGATGTTGACGCCATTGTCACCCAAGAGCGAGCCGAACGCGCCGATGAAGCCGGGCTTATCCGCGTTGCGGATGTAGATCATGTGCGGCGTGAATTCCGCTTCCATCTGGATGTCGCGGATGTCGACAATGCGCGGCTTACCATCCTGGAACACGGTGCCAGTGGCATAGCGTGGCATGTCCTCGGCGACGACGGTGATCTTGACGATCGAATCGTACTCGCCCTGCTTCTCGCGCTTGAGCTCTTCAACCATGATGCCCTTGTCGCGGGCGACCAGCGGCGCCGACACCATGTTGATGTCGGACAGGAACGGCCGCAGCACGCCGGTGATGGCGGCCTGGGTCATGGCGCGGGTGTTGAGCTGAGCGACATCGCCCTCATACTCGATGCGGATCGACTTGATGGTTGCCTCGGTGAGCTGACCGAGGAACGAGCCGAGTCGCTCGGCCAGCGCCACGTAGGGCTTCAGCTTGGGCGCGTCTTCGGCCGAAATCGACGGGAAGTTCAAGGCGTTGGAGATGGCGCCCTTGACCAGGTAGTCCGACATCTGCTCGGCGACCTGCAGCGCGACGTTTTCCTGCGCTTCGGTGGTGGAGGCGCCCAGGTGCGGGGTGCAGATCACATTGTCGAGGCCGAACAGCGGGTTGGTGGTCGCCGGTTCTTCGATGAACACGTCGAACGCGGCGCCGGCGACGTGGCCAGCCTTGATGGCGTCGGCGAGCGCGTCTTCGTCGACGAGGCCGCCGCGCGCGCAGTTGATGATGCGCACGCCCTTCTTGGTCTTGGCCAGCGCCTCGCGGGAGAGGATGTTGCGGGTCTTGTCGGTGAGCGGGGTGTGCAGCGTGATGATGTCGGCGCGGGCCAATAGGTCCTCAAGCTCGACCTTCTCCACGCCGATCTCGACGGCGCGCTCGGGCGACAGGAACGGGTCGAACGCGATGACGCGCATCTTGAGGCCAATCGCGCGGTCGGCGACAATCGAGCCGATATTGCCGCAACCGATGATGCCGAGCGTCTTGGAGGTGAGCTCGACGCCCATGAAACGGTTCTTTTCCCACTTGCCGGCCTGGGTGGAGGTGTCGGCGGCGGGGATCTGACGGGCGAGCGCGAACATCATGGCGATGGCGTGCTCGGCGGTGGTGATGGAATTGCCGAAGGGCGTGTTCATCACGATGATGCCCTTCGACGTCGCGGCCGGGATGTCGACATTGTCGACGCCGATGCCCGCACGGCCGATCACCTTCAGGCTCTTGGCGT
>CALSBD010000030.1:0-12941 GCA_943373055.1 Rhizobium sp. Q54 | reverse complement strand
CGGCAGTTGCCCCGAAGGTCGAGCCGATCACAGCCATCTGCAAAACGCGCAGGTCGAGCGCGTGCCGTCTTAAAGCCTCATCGGTTTCGGGCCAGGCTTCGCGTGCGGACGGCAGATCAAGCTCGACGATAACGCGGGTGCGGCCTTGTGCCCTCAGCCCGTCAGCGATGGTAGCGACGGCCGCGCTCTCTATCTTCGACCGCGCGTTGGCCGGCACAAGGTCCGCCGCGAGCGTTGGTGACACACCAAGGAGCGCCGATACCAGGGCGCTCGCAATCAATCCCTTTGACCAAACCATGGATACCCCCTTCAATCGTCCGGCTGATCCAAAGATCACTCGGCCGGACGCCCAGCCGCGACATGATGGGGGAGATGTACTCGTGCGTCCTCCCACGATCCTAGGAGGTCGCGAAATCTTCATGACAGCTGCGTCATGCTCGCTGCAACATTCCTTTCGAGACGGATTTAACTTATGGAATACGTAACACGTTTCAACCGCGCGGCATCTCCCCAAGCGGCGCGGTCAGCTTGATCAACTCAGCCTGACTGCGCACGCCGGTCTTATCGAAGATGCTTTGCAGGTGGGTACGCACGGTCGTGGGTGCTAGGCCGAATACGCGCGCCACCTCCGGCACGCCGCCGAACTGCAAGATGCCGGTGAACACTTGAAGCTCGCGCGGTGTGAGCCGATAGGCCTCGGCGAGGCCGTCCAGCGGCGGCGCCGAGCGTGGCAACAAGGGGCGCACGATCAACACGCCGACTGCCTGCGCGACCGCGCGGTTGGCGGTGGCGACACGCGTTAGCGGCGCGAATTGTAAGATGCGGCGCGGTGCGCGCACATCGTCACCAATTTGTAGAGTGGTCGCCGCCGAAGCGACCTCGCCCATCTCCGCCGCGCGGGCCACGGCGCGTAGCCGCTTCATTGCCTCCGCGTCGGACAGCACGAGCTGCGCGCCCGTCACGCGGAAACAGACATCCTCGATTGCCAGCGCTGCGCTGTTGGCAAACAACACCCGCCCCGCGCCGTCGAGAAACAAGATCGCGGTCGGCAAGGTGTCGAACCCGTTAGCAAGCGTTTCCGCACGCATCGCCTGCCAGGCAAACGCTTGCGACAGGTGCACTGCCCGGCGCGCGTGTGGCGCAATCAAGTTCAGTCGCTCGATTTGTTCGGGCTCGGCGACGCCGATCCGGTCATCCTGCGAGATGCCAATTAGCCCCATGGTAGTCGCGCTTTTTTCCAGGATGGAGATGATCACGTCGCCGAAATACTGAGGCCTTGCCCACTCCTGATAGAAGACCGAGCGGCGAAATTCTTCGTAACTTAGAATGCGCGAGCCCGCCGTCGTTTCGCCAACATCCATAAACGCCGTGTAGGAGAGAAAAGGGTTCATTGTGATGTATTTTTCAAAGTATAGCATTGTATAGTGGGGATCAACGTTCCACGTCTGTACCGCGCCGCCATGTGCGGAGCGAAAATCCTGATGAAACAACATAGCACTGATACCGCCTACATATTCCGTTGCCCGCTCCAACGCGACCGGCCACCGCGCTTGATCCAACACCGTCGCGTAGAGCTCCTCGACCGCCCGCGAAAACAACGCCATATCGCCCATGAAGCCCTCCCCACCCGAATTTCCCGTAGGTTACCTTAGCAAGGGCCGAAGCGACAGTTCCTCCTACGATCGTGGGAGGAGTGAGGAATGAGAATTTATTACATAAAGTAGCAACATTTTATTCTACGATCTTTAGGTGCACTATTTGCAAGCTTTTGTACAACATTTTGCAAACTTGACTTCCGTATGCCGGAGAAAATCAATCTATCAAAACCCTCGCTCGAGGAGGGCTCAGATTGAGTAAAAGATGTTCTAGCTTTCCCAGCCGAATAATTTGGTAGCACTTTACAATAATATGTAATCGAAAATGGAATTTACTCATGTTCAATAATAATTTATATCGTTCTTGACGCATACAAAGAATGAGATAGGCCAAATACATTCAAAATATAGAGAAAAATAGGCGAATAACAACTCGCCATCGGGTATCCGAATGCAAAATAATCTGAGTATACAACAGACTATTTTACTTTATATCTGATTATTCAGACATAATGAGGTTCTTAGCCCGAAAAACTAATATGATGTCAAAAGATAATGGCTTGTATTTGATCTAAGCAATAAACTGAGTTCATGATTTGCTGCTTAAATTTGACCAAAATCCTCCCAATCTTGATAGACTCGAATAAGTCTATTGCATAATGACTGAATATAAAAAAGCAAAGGACACCCAATTGAAGGCCCACTGTTCCCTTAAAATAACCCCTCACTCCTCCAATTCCGTATCCCAATACAAATAGTCCATCCAGCTCTGATGCAAGTAATTGGGCGGGAACAGGCGGCCGTTGTTGTGGAGGTCGTGCACGTTGGGGCGGAAGGGGTATTGCATGGGGATCATGCCGATGTCCTTCGCGTCCCGGCTGCCTTTGCGCAGGTTGCAGGGGGAGCAGGCGGTCAGCACGTTTTCCCAGGTGGTGGTGCCGCCGCGGGCGCGCGGGATCAGGTGGTCGAAGGTGAGGTCTTCCCGCGAGCCGCAATATTGGCACTGGAACCGGTCGCGCAGGAACACGTTGAAGCGGGTGAAGGCCGGGTTGCGCGAGGGCTTCACATAGGTCTTCAGCGAGACGACCGACGGCAGCCGCATCTCGAAGGTGGGGCTGCGCACGGCGAAGTCATACTCGGACACGATATTGACGCGGTCGAGGAACACCGCCTTGATCGCGTCCTGCCAGGACCAGACCGACAGCGGATAGTAGCTCAGCGGCCGAAAATCGGCGTTGAGTACGAGAGCTGGATGCGCGTCAGGCGAAACATGTATCGTCACGACAGCGAAACCTCTTGGCCCGTCAGGTGTGAGGGGCCCGGTCGCGGTTTCGTGTCTTCCGGCAATCCGGATAGGGGCGCGCGCCACTTCGCCGACCGAATCGCCCGAGCCAGAATCCGAACCTTGCCCCGACGAACGCACCGATACTCTAACCGCCGTGTGTCGCTGTTGTGAAGCACCCCCTAATAACGAAGTGACGCCCCATCTTCGCATGGGGCGCTGATTGTGGCGGGATCACCAACACGTGTAGCCGCCGTCGGCCACCACAATGGATCCGGTCAACAAGCTCGCCGCATCGCTGGCCAAAAACAGCACAACGGACGCGATCTCCTCGGGCTGGCCGACGCGCTTCATCGGCGTCATTTCAAGCCAGGTGGGATACATGGTCGGGTCTTCCATGCCAAAGCGCGTCAGCGGGGTCTCGATGTAGGTCGGCGCCACCGCATTGACGCGCACACCCTCGGTCGCCCATTCCGCGCCAATTGACTTGGTGAGATGGTGCACCGCCGCCTTGGACGCGTTGTAATAGGCCTGCTTCTGCGGTTTATTGGAAATAATCGCCGACATGGAGCCAATATTGACGATCGAGCCGGACTTGCGCGCCAGCATATGCCGGCCAAACGCGCGGCAGCACCAGAACAGTCCATTGAGATTGACGTCCATGACATGAAGCCAATGCTCGTCGGTGGTGTCTTCCGCCGCCGTGCCCGAGCGTGCGATGCCGGCATTGTTGACGAGGATGTCGACGGCGCCGAAGCGGGCGTTGAGGTCGTTGGCCACCCGCTCCACGTCGGCAGATTTGGTCACGTCGAGCACCACCGTCTCGGCCTGATAGCCCCGCGCGGCCAAATGTCGCTGGCCCTCGGCCATCACCGCCTCGTCCATGTCGGCAATCACAGGCCGCGCGCCGGCTTCCGCAAGCGCTTCCAGGCACGCAAGCCCAATGCCGCGCCCGCCACCGGTGACGACGGCGGTCTTGCCCGAAAGGTTGAATTTGGTCAGGTACATCGGGGTCCCTCCTGTGCGGCCGGGGGGCTTCTCATGCGGCCCCGCTCGGTGGTTTGAATGGTCGTGTCAGCGCAGCGCGGCCAATGCGTAGGTCGGCCACGCGCCATGGGCCTCAGCCGCCGCCGCCAGCGCGTCGGGCGTCGGCAGCTCGCCATAGGCAAGGCTAAGCTCCACCCGGTGCACCCCACCGGCCGGCACCAGCGCCGAGGCGAGGCCGGCCCGGTTGGCGCCCAAAATGTCGGTCTCCAGCGCGTCGCCGATGGCCACTGCGTTCGTCGCGCCGGCCGCGGTCAAAAGCTCACGCGCGATGTCGTAGACGATGGCGTGCGGCTTGCCGAACCAGATCACCCGCCCGCCGCGCGCCTCATACCAGTCGGCGAGCGTGCCCGATCCCATGCGCAGCTGCCCGGCCACCATCACCTTGCGATCGGGATTGGCGCACAGGAGCGGCAGGTCAGCGGCCAAAGCGGCCTCAAGGGTCGGCAGATAGCTTGAAAGCGGC
This sequence comes from Rhizobium sp. Q54, assembly GCA_943373055.1. GTDB lineage: Bacteria > Pseudomonadota > Alphaproteobacteria > Rhizobiales > Ancalomicrobiaceae > CALSBD01. Next base: position 8,554 of record CALSBD010000030.1, on the reverse strand, counting down.
GCGGTGAACTCCTCAATCGAGGTCAAAAGCAGGAAATGCGCCGCATCCGCCTCAACGACCACCTCGATGCCCATCGGGTCCATCCAGACGTGGTCATAGACGTCCCCGATATAAAGACACCGCCGCGCCCGCCCTGCGAGCCACGGGTGCGCCATCCGCTCCAGCGTCACCCGACAGGCCTCGCCGGAGGAGACGACGTGGTCATAAAGGTCGCGCGCCACACCCATAGCGGTTAGCATGGCGTCAAGCTGGGCGGCCGGCCGCGAGGCATTGGACAGGAGCACCACCGGCCGACCGGCCTGACGCAGGCGCGCCAATGCCTCAAGCACACCGGGAAACGGCTGTCGCCCGTCGTGAATGACCCCCCAGATATCCAAAAGAAACCCGTCATGCCGCTCCACCAGCGCGTCGACGGTCGAGATCTGGTGGATCGGCGCCAAGGCAGTGGTGGCGGCGGGCGAGGTCGACATGGCAGCTCACAACGGTAAAAGGGGGATCTGCGCGGCGCGGTCGTGGATCAGCGGTTCCACATCGGTCACCAGGTCAGTGGCCGTCGCCTCGTCGGTGATGAAGGTGTTGAAATAGCCGCCCGCCAGCGCGCCCCGGATCACCGCGCGCTTGTTGGCGCCGCCCGCCACCAGGATTGCCCGGCCCACTTGACGCAGACGCTCGGGCGCCATGGCGACCACGCGGGCGTTGACCGGATGGTCGATCACCTCGCCGCGCGCGTTGATATAGTGGCCGAGCACGTCGCCAACCGCGCCGGCCACGATCAGCGAGCGGCGATCGTCTTCCGATAACAGGCCGAGGCTCCACGTGGTCGCCGTCGGCGCCATCTCGCCGACCGAGATCACCGCCACATCGACATCACCGGCCCGGTCGAGCCCGGCCCGCAGCACGGCTTGCGAGACCAGCGTGTCGCGTGCCTCGGGCGTGTCCATATAGGCGGGCGCGGCCACATAGAAGCAGGCGGCGTTGAACAGACTGGCAAGCTGCGCCGCCGTCTCATGCGGATTGATCTGTGAGCCGCGCGTCAGCCCGCCCATTAAGGCGACCACCGACAGGTCCGGCACCAGCCGCGGCGTCACCGCCCGCACGCTCTGGCGCAGCGTGCGGCCCCAGGCAACACCGATCGACAGCTTCGGCTCGATCAATTCCGAAATGAACTGACCGGTCGCGTTGCCCAAAAACAAGACGAGGTCTTCGGCATTGAGCGGCGCGGGGATGACGAGCGCGCGGGTGAGCCCATAGGCCGCGCACAGCCGGCGCTCCAGATCGATCGAGGTGGCATAGCGCGAATTGATGCGGATCTGCACCATGCCGTCGCGGCGGCACTGCGCCAGGATGCGGTTGACGCGCACCCGGTTCAGCCCCAGTTCGCCGGCCACCTCGGCCTGGTTCATGCCTTCCATATAATAGAGCCAAGCCACCCGCGCGCGCAGCTCCTCGCTCGCCGGATCAAGCTGGCGAAGTTCGGCATCATCGGCGGTCGGTTCGATCGACATGGGTTGGCCTGAGGTTCCTGACCCGTGCGCGCCGAGGCGGCAGCCCCCGGCGGGGGTCCGCGTCAGCTCGGCTGTATAGGCACCGCTGCGTCCCTTCGCAATGTCGCCGCGCCCCGCGCCCGGCTGGGCCGCGAGGCGGCATCTCATGCGGCCGGTCGCAGGTGGTGAAAGGCGGTGAACGCGGGCGCCAGCGCGCCGTTCGTGGTGATGGCGTCGATGATGGCGTGGGCGAGCGGCAGGCGGGCGCGGTCGAGCTGGCCGCGTTGCGCCAGCCGCGCCATCACCGGAGCCACGGTCTGCGCCACCTGCGCGCCTTCCACGGTCTCGTCCTTGAGCGGGCCGGCCATGGCGGAGGCGTAGGTATACCCCGCGCCCAGCGCCCGCCCGAGCCGGCTGTTGCGCCCGGCCTGACAGGTCACATAGAGGTCACCGAGCCCCGGCAGCCCATAGACCGAGCCGCGATCCCCGCCATGGGTGGCAACGATCTGCTCCAGTTCCGGCAGCACTTGGGCAAACAGGCTCGCGGCGGCATTGTGCATGAAGGCGCCGTTTTCCGCCGGCTTGCCCGTGTCCATACGTCCGTTCGCGATGCCCACGCCAATAGCGTAGAAGTTCTTGAACGCAGCGCACAGTTCGAGCCCGATCAGATCGGTGGTCGGCCTCAGCTGATAATAGGGCGTCGACAACGCGTCCACCCACGCGGTCGCCAAGGCCAGTTCGGGAAAGCCGAGTGTTGAGGCCGTGTCGCGCCGCACGGCGAGCTCACCGGCGATGCACGGCCCGCCGATCGCGCCAACCGGCGCCGCCGGCGCGCCATGCCGCGCCAGCGCCGCGATCACCGCGTCGGGCAAGATGCCGATGCGGTCGCCGGCGTCGGTGACGCCCTTGGAGAGTAGCACAATGGGCGTGGGTCCGGTGAGGCGAGGCGCGATCTGATCGGTCGCGTAGTCGACCCCGGCAGTGGCCACGCCATAGACGATGAGATCAATCGGACCGGCCATTGCAGCGTCGATCTCGCTGTCCTGATAGGGCGTTACCCGCTCACCAATTGTCGAGCGCAGCCGCGGATGGCGCCGCTCGGTCTTCATGGCCTCGATCAGCGCGCGGTCGAGATGGGTGCCCACCAGCCGCACCTCATGGCCGCGGTCGGACGCGGGCAAGGTGAACGCCGTCCCCATCACGCCGGCGCCAATGACGACGATCCTGGCCATGGCTCACATCACCTTGCCGGACTTGGGGTCAAACAAATGGGCGCGCGGCGCGTCGATGGTGAGCGCGATCACGTCGCCCGGCGCCACCTTGGCGCGGTCGCGGAACAGCGCGCACACCTCGCGCGACGACGAGATCTCTACCGTCGGCTTGGAGCCCAGATGGCCAAACACCTGCACCTCCGGCCCGGTCGGCTCCACCACCGTCACATGGAGCGGCGCGGTGTGGCCGCCCTCGGCGCGCAAGAAGCCCTCCGGCCGCACGCCCAACAGCACCGGCTGGCCCATTTCGGCCTTGGCGTGCGGGGGGCACGGCAGGTGCGAGCCGCCGGCCACCGCCACCACCCGCTCGCCACTCACGGACGCGACAGTGCCCTCGATCAGGTTCATGGCCGGCGAGCCGATGAAGCCGGCAACGAACGTGTTGACCGGGTGGTCATAAAGCTCCAGCGGCGCTCCGGCTTGCTCGATGTGGCCACCATTCATGACCACGATCTTATCGGCCATGGTCATGGCTTCGATCTGGTCGTGCGTCACATAGACGGTCGTCGTCTTGAGGCGTTGTTGCAGCTCGCGGATTTCGGTGCGCATTTGCACGCGCAGCTTGGCATCGAGGTTGGACAGCGGCTCGTCGAACAAGAACACCGTCGGTTCGCGCACGATCGCGCGGCCCATGGCGACGCGCTGGCGCTGACCGCCCGACAATTCGCGCGGATAGCGCTTCAAGTAATCCATCAGGTTGAGCGTCTTGGCCGCCTTCATCACCGCGGCGTCGATGACGTCCTCGGGCATCTTCTTCAGCTGCATGGAGAAGGCGATGTTGTCGTAGACCGTCATGTGCGCGTACAGCGCATAGTTCTGAAACACCATCGCGATGTTGCGGTCTTTCGGGTGGAAGTCATTGACGACCTCGTCGCCGATCTTGACCTCACCGCCGGTGATCGTTTCCAGCCCCGCGATCATGCGCAACAGCGTAGACTTCCCGCAGCCCGACGGGCCGACCAGCACCACGAATTCCTTGTCGGCGATCGACAGGTTGATGCCGTGGATGACCTCCAGGTCTCCATAGGCCTTGCGCACATTGACGAGTTCGACGCCTGCCATATCGGTGTGTCCTTCAGGTGTTGAACGCCTCGCGCTCAGCGAAGCCGTCGAGCACCCCGGCCATGGCCGCGATGTCGAGAATGGAAAATCGGTTGCGAATTTCGCGCGCCCGCACGAGCGCCTCGCGATAGACGGGCGGCGGCAGGCCGGTGTCGACCGCGCGGGTATAGCCGCCGCAGGCGATGAGTGCCGCCTCCAGCGTCTGGGTGGGAGCCATCACCTCCAACAGCGGCGCGCGGAATACGTCCCACTCGGCCCACAGGCGCTCCACCTTGGCGACCCCGGCGGTATCGAGCGCCTTGCCGGTCATCTCCGAAGTGGCGAGCGCGCCAATCTCCTCGCCATAGCGGGCGATCAGGTCCGCCGCGTTGACCCGGTCGGGCGATAGCCGCGGCGGCCGGTCGGCGGTGAGGATTTCATGCTGCAGCCGGCTCATGGACAGCGCGGCGTAGCCAACCTGATGGCCATGCAGCGAGCCGGGGTGATCGGTGCCGGCGAACATATCAATCCAATGCGAAATGAGATGCTCCGACATCGACCCATGGTGGCTGGTGCCGGTGAAGCACGTGCCGAGCCCCGCCCAGGTCAGTACCCGGTACAGCGCCTCGATGGCCACCTTGTCGCCCTTGTCGAGCCCGCCCGCGGCGTCCAACAGCCGCTTCTCGTCCTCGGCCTGGATCAGGAACGGCACCTCGAAATAGGGCGTGCCCAACAACGCCTTGGAGAGCCGCCAATCGACCTGCGCGGTCGAGCGGCACAGACAATCCCCCAGCCCTGAACGCGCCAGGAACGCGGGCGCCTTGGCGGCCACCTCGATATCCATGAACAACGCATCGGGCGCGTGCGCCTTCAGGCTTTTCTTGAAGCCGCCTTCGGTGATCGACGCAGTCACCGAGGTGTAGCCGTTCATGGAGGCCGCGGTCGCGAAGGTGACGAAGCGGCGACCGTCCAGATAGGTGGCGTATTTGACGAGGTCCTGCAGGGTGCCCGAGCCAACCGCGATGACCGCGTCGGCGTGGCGGGTTTTCTCTTGCACCACGCGCACCGCCTCAATGGTCGCTTCCTCGAAGGAGACGACGATATCGTCAATGGTGCCGCGCTTGCGGATGCCCTTGGCGACGCGCTCGCCGAGCGCATCGTGGGTGTTGGCATCGGAGACCACGGCGATGCGGCGGCCAAGACCAAGCGGACCAATCAGGTCCTCCTCGGCGCCGTCGGTCGTCTCCATCAGCCGAATGTCGCGGAACGGAAGCTTCGGCGCGCGCGCGCCGGTTTCCGGGTTCATCCAGTCGCCGGCTAGCATTTGGTCGAGCATGGGCACGCCCGAGGCATGGCGGATCGATCCATCGGCCATCACGCCCTCCTCTCGGTTTGAGCACCGGACGGGCGCTGCCGGCCGTCGCCGTGGGTGCGCGCGAGCGGACCGAACAGCTCCTTGAGCCGGGGATAAAGCTCCCGGTAGATCGCCATCAGTTCTTGGTAGCGGGCGACCGCATCGGGGCGCGGCGTGGAAATAGCCACGATCGGCCCGGTCATGGTGGCGGCGGCATCCTCGAAGGTGGAAAACCAACCCACCCCCTTGGCCGCGCACATGGCAGCGCCGAGGCTCGTCGCCTCCACGGTCGAAGATCGCTCAACCACCTTGCCGGTCGCGTCGGCAAAGATTTGCCGCCAGGTTTCCGACGAGGCGCCACCGCCGATCGCCACATACGACTTGAGCGTGATGCCAAGCTCGGCTTCCGCGGTCTGGGTACAAAACGCTTGTTCAAGCGCCAGGGATTCCATCAACGCGCGATACATGTGGCCGCGTCCATGAGCGGGCGACAGGCCAATGAAGATGCCGCGCGCGGCCGAGTCCCAATAGGGCGACATCACACCGAGGAAATAGGGCACCATGAGGAGCCCGTCGGCGCCGATGCCGACCTCGGCCGCCTCGCTTTCCAACCGCTTGAAGATCTCCGGATCGCGGCTCGCATCGACGCCGCACACCTTTTCGACGAACCACGACACCAGAAACGTGCCCGAGCGTAGGCAGCTTTCATAATAGTAGCCCTCGCCCGTCGGGCTACCCATGGTGCGCCACGCCTTGGAGATACGATAGGGCTTGCCATAGATGCCCGACACCAGCGCGGTGCCGATATTGAGATAGGCCCGATCGGGCGACAGCGCGTTGGTGCCAAGCCCCGCCACCTGTCCGTCACCGCCGCCGGCGATCACCGGCGTACCCGCCTTCAGGCCTGTCGCCTCAGCCGCCGCCGCCGAGACGGTGCCGAGCACCGCGCCAGGCGCGGCGACCCGTGGCAGCTGATCGAGCCGGACACCGCACGCATCCAGGATCGTCGTCGACCACACCTTGGTGCGGTTGTCGAAATAGCCCAGCGGATCAGCCGATGACCAGGACGTGGCGAATTCGCCGGTCAACCGGTGCACCAATGCGCCCTGGACGTCGATGAACATGTGGGTCTTGGCGACGATCTCCGGCTCATGGTGCTGCATCCAATAGAGCCGGCTTGAACAGGGGATCAAATCCACCGGCTTGCCGGAGATCGCATGGATGGTATCCGACCCGTCGGGCTCACGGCCGAGCCGCTCGGCGAGCGGCTGATAAAGATCGCGCGCGCGCTCGTCGAGCCAAACCATGCCCGCGCGCAGCGCTTGGCCGGTGGCGTCGACGGGGGCGATCGTCTCGCGTTGATTGGTGATGGCAAGCCCGGCGATGCGCGCGGGATCGATCTTGCGCGTGATGCCCTGCAGCGCCGTCACGCACGCGCTCCACCAATCGGCGGGGTCTTGCTCATAATAATTGGGCAGCGGGCTCGACATAGGGATCGCCGCGCGGCCCTCGGCCACCGGGGTGCCGTGGCCCGTCCACGCGATCGCCTTGCAGGCTGTCGTTGAGGAATCGATACCGATGACGAGGTCCGCGGTCATGGCCGCAAGGTTCCGATCGTGAGGGGGCAAGGGCCCGGGTGACACAGGTTGGGCGCCGCCCGGAGCTTAAGGGCAAGCACCGCCCGGGGAAAGGACGGCGCGGTTTGAGCCGCGCCGCCAGGTGGACAGCCGGGACGCTCAACCCGGTTGTCGGGAGGATGGCATCTAGCCGGGCGCCCTTGGTGTTGATCTTGGGCCACAGCCAGATCGGTGGCCGGGAGCGAGCCCCGGCCACCAATTCATCAGGTCACAGCAGGCCGGCGGCCTTGACCTTGTCGTCGACCATCTTGGCGAGCGCATCCATGCACGCCTTGGCCGAGCCACCATAAGCCTGACCGGTCAGGAGCTTGCCGAGTTCGACCGGGATCTCGTTGTTGGCGAGTTCCGCCCAGATCGGCATGTCGGGCTCCGAGCCCATGGCGTTGTCGATGGTCCACTTGACCACGTCGAAGTGACGGGTCGTGCCGGGGCCGACAACGGCCTTGGCCTTCACGCGCGGGTCGGTGAACGACGAGTTGCGCATCGGCGAGGCGCCACCGCCCAAGGTGGACACGCGCGCCATGACGTCCTTCGAGCAGGCCCACTGCATGAAGATCCAGGCGGCTTCCTTGTTCTTGGAGTACTGCGACAGCGCGATCACCGAACCGCCCTGGTGGCCGATCGCGGGGATTTCGCCGAAGCCGGCTTCCGACGCCGGGCGACGGCCCGGATCCTCGACCGGCGGGCGGGCGGCCATGAACTTGCCCTGCACCTTCGAGTCGGCCGCGTCCATGCCGGGGAAGAATTCGCCCCAGGAAATGCACATGGCGGCCTGGCCCTGCTGCAGCGACTGGAACTGGCCGTCCCAGGTCCAGGTGGTGGCGGCGGGCGGCGAGTACTTCGAGAGAAGCTCTTGATAGTACTGCAGGCCGACGATGCCACGCTCGTCATTGCCCGAGAACTTCTTGTTCTTGTTAAAGATCGAGCCGCCATGGCCCCACAGATAGATGGTCCAGTCGCACTCGAGCGAGTAGTGACCCGACCGCGCCTGGCAGGTGTTGCCGAACACGCCGTTGGCCTTCTCGGCCTCGGTGATCACCTTGGCGGCGTTCATGTATTCCTTCATCGTGGTCGGCACCTTCAGGCCATGCTTCTCAAGCAGGTCCTGGCGGTACATGAGGATCGCGATGGGAATATCGAACGGAATGCCGACCCACTTGCCTTCGTACTTCGCGATGCCTTCCACGAGCGGCTTCGAGAAGTCGTCGAAGTCGAAGTCGGGCATGGCGAGCTCCGGCTTCTCCTTATAGTAGACTGTCGGGTCAATGGTGTCGGGGGCGAACGTCGCCATCCACGACTGGTCGAGATAGTAGAGGTCATAGGTGCCGAGCTGGCCCTGCACGTCCTGCGTCGCCTTGGCGAGCACCTGCTCCAGCGGTACGATCTCGACTTCCACCTCGATGCCGGTGAGTTTGGTGAACTCTTCCTTGGCGAGCTGGTTGGCGACGATCGACGGCGGAGTGGCTTCCGTCGAATAGCGGATCTTGGTGCCCTTGTACTTGCCGCCGACTTCCTTCAGCCACTTCTCGATATCCGCCGGGGTCGCGGCTTCCGCGGCCGAGGTGCCAAAGCCGCCGACGCGGTTGGGGCGGGTGTTGCCGAGCAAGCCGGCGTTGAACGCCGAGAAGCCGATGCCCGCCAGCGCCATCTTCTTCATGAAGTCGCGCTTGGAGATGCGGCGTGCGGTGAAGTCGTTGCACGCGTCGATGATGAACGTCTTTTTGTCGTGCTCACGGAAACTCATTGCGTCTCCTCCCAAGCTAGACG
>CALSBD010000029.1:0-13034 GCA_943373055.1 Rhizobium sp. Q54 | reverse complement strand
AGGTCGACCCGGCCCCTCGCCTCAAGGGGATCACCGAGCGGCGGGCGGGCCTGAGCGCATCGACACAGGACCAAGCCACCATCGCGGCGATCCTTGAGGCCTGCACCACGGCGCGCGGCCGGCGGCCGGCGGCGGTCGGCCATCGCGTCGTCCATGGCGGACGTGGGCGCGGGGCACCGGCGGTGGTCGATGCGGACCTGATGCGCGAGCTGGAGGCGCTGGTTCCGTTGGTCCCGCTGCACCAGCCGCACAATCTTGCCGGTATCCGCGCCGTGGCAACGATCGCGCCGGACTTACCGCAGGTGGCCGCGTTCGACACCGCGTTTCATCGGTCCATCCCAGAGGTCACGCGGCGGTTAGCGATCCCGGCGGCGCTCCATGCGGCCGGCCTCGAGCGTTATGGCTTTCACGGGCTGTCGTATCAATCGGCAACCGAGCTTTTAGGGGCGGGACAGCCGGGCGGGCCACGCCGGCTTGTCGTTTTGCACCTGGGCTCCGGCGCGAGTGCTGCGGCCATCCTGGACGGTCGGAGCCGGGCCACCACCATGGGCTTCTCCGCGCTTGATGGCCTGGTGATGGCGACCCGGCCAGGCGAAATGGACCCTGGTGCGCTGTTGCACTTGATCGAGGCGCACGGCCATGACGCCAAGTCTCTGACGAAACTTCTCTATAAGGACAGCGGTCTCCTCGGCCTCTCGGGCGAGAGCGAGGATATGCGCGTGTTGCTCGCAAGCCCCCGGCCCGAGGCCAAGCTCGCCATCGCCGTTTATGTCGAGCGCGCCGCCCGCACGGTCGCCTCTCTCGCCGTCACGCTCGGCGGGCTCGACATGATCGCATTCACCGGCGGGGTGGGTGAAAACTCAGCGCCGATCCGCGCGGCGATCCTCGATCAGCTCGCGTTCCTGGGCGTGGACATCGACGCCGCGAAAAACACCACCAACGCCGCCCGCTTCGAGGCGGCAGGTGCGCCGATCGCGCTTGCGGTGGTACCGGCGGAAGAGGAGCGCGTCATCGCCGCGGCGACGGTGGCGTTGATCGGGTAATGGGGAGGCCTGATCAGGCCTCCACCTTCAAGACCTGAATGAAGGCTTCCTGGGGAATTTCGACGCGGCCGAATTGGCGCATCTTCTTTTTGCCTTCCTTCTGCTTTTCCAACAGCTTGCGCTTACGGGTGACGTCGCCGCCGTAGCACTTGGCGGTCACGTCCTTACGCAGCGCCCGGATCGTCTCGCGGGCGATGATGCGGCCGCCGATCGCGGCTTGGATCGGGATCTGGAACATGTGCTGCGGGATCACCTCGCGCAGCTTCTCGCAGATCGCGCGACCGCGGCCCTCAGCCCGGGTGCGGTGGACGAGCATGGCGAGCGCGTCGACCGGCTCGGCATTGACAAGGATCGACATCTTGACGAGGTCGGACGCCTTATAGCCGGTGATCTGATAGTCGAACGAAGCATAGCCCTTCGACACAGACTTCAGCCGGTCGTAGAAGTCAAACACCACTTCGTTGAGCGGCAGGTCATAGACGACCATGGCGCGGCTGCCGGCATAGGAAAGATCCACCTGAACGCCGCGCTTGTCCTGGCACAGCTTCAAGATCGAGCCCAAATACTCGTCCGGCGTGAGGATGGTGGCACGGATCCAGGGTTCCTCGATCTCGTCGATCTTGACCACATCGGGCATATCGGCCGGATTATGCATCTCGATCTCGCTGCCATCGGTCATCTTGAGGCGATAGACCACCGAGGGGGCCGTGGCGAGCAGGTCGAGATTAAACTCGCGCTCCAGCCGCTCCTGAATGATTTCCAAGTGCAAGAGGCCGAGGAAGCCGCAGCGGAAGCCGAAGCCCAGGGCCGCGGAGGTTTCCATCTCGAAGGTGAACGACGCGTCATTGAGGCGCAGCTTGCCCATGGCGGCGCGCAGGTCCTCAAAGTCGGCGGCATCAACGGGGAAGATGCCGCAGAACACGACCGGCTGCACCGGACGGAAGCCCGGCAACGCCTCGGCGGTCTGGCGGCGATCGTCGGTGATGGTATCGCCCACCTTGGTATCGGCCACCTCCTTGATGGAGGCAGTGATGAAGCCGACCTCGCCGGGGCCCAGATCCGGCATGTCCTTCAGCTTCGGGGTAAAGACACCGACCTTTTCCACGTCATAGGTGGCGCCGGTGCGCATCATCTTGATGCGCATGCCCTTGGTGAGCCGGCCATCGACCACACGGATGAGCACGACGACGCCTAAATAGGTGTCGTACCAGCTGTCGACGAGCATCGCCTTCAACGGCGCGGCCGGATCGCCCTTGGGCGCGGGCAAGCGGGTAACGATCGCCTCCAACACATCTTCAATGCCGATGCCGGACTTCGCCGAGGTCATCACGGCGTTCGACGCGTCAAGGCCAATCACCTCCTCGATCTGGGCGCGGATCCGCTCGGGCTCGGCGGCGGGCAGGTCGATCTTGTTGAGGATCGGCACGATCTCGTGATTCGCGTCGAGCGCCTGATAGACGTTGGCGAGCGTCTGCGCCTCAACGCCCTGGGAAGCGTCGACCACCAATAGCGAGCCCTCGCAGGCGGCAAGCGAGCGGGACACCTCATAGGCGAAGTCGACGTGGCCGGGCGTATCCATCAAATTGAGCACGTAGGCTTCGCCGTTCTTGGCCTTATAGTCGAGGCGAACGGTGTTGGCCTTAATAGTGATGCCGCGCTCGCGCTCGATATCCATCGAATCGAGCACTTGCTCTTTCATCTCGCGCACGTCCAATCCGCCGGTAACTTGGATCAGCCGATCGGCGAGCGTCGACTTGCCATGGTCGATATGGGCGATGATTGCGAAGTTGCGGATGTTGGAAAGCGGCGTCGTCATCAGGTCTTCGATCTGTCGAGAGGGTGCGCGTGTCTAACACTCAAGCGGGGCAACCGGAAGGCTTTGATTGGAAAAGCCTGCGTGATCAGCCCCTGGCGGACGATGGGAATGGACGGCTTACGCCCGCGTTGACGTCGCAGAGATGCCAACACCGCAGATATGCCGATGTCGCATATATGTCGCCAACCGCTCGCTAGATGACGTCTGCGTCAATTTTCATCCAGAACGTTGCCCTTGATGGATTGCAACCTGTGAATCTCCTGCTTACCGTGATGGCAGGGCTTGGACTCATGAGAGGGCACATGGGGTTTCTGGCGCAGTACGATCAAATCACCCATGCCGATCCGGTGCAGCGGGCGACGGCGCAGTCACGTTTGCTGGTGGGATGGCTCAGGGCCAAGCAACGGGAGCTGCTTGACGAGCTGCGGGAACACCGGCCGGTGTTTATTAATCCGGTGTTCGTGATGGTCATGCGGGCGACCGACGTGATCGACGTGTTGTCAAAACACGAAACCTACACGGTGCATCTCAATAGCCTGATCATGGACCCGTCGGTCGGGCCCTACATGCTGGCGCGCGACGAAACCCCGCTCAATTGGCACGAGAAATCGGTGATGCGCACCGTCTTGCGCCAAGACGACCTGCCACGAGTGCGCGCACTGGTCGCTGAGGTCGTGGCCGACGAGATCGCAGCGGCAAACGGAACGCTTGACGTGGTGCCGCAGGTGGGCCGACGGGTCCCGTTGCGCATCGTGCAGCGCATCTTTGGCTTCACCGCGCCCGATGCCGACCTGTTGCGCTGGTCGTTTGCCACGCAACACGCCATGTTCCGCAATCTGGAGGGCAATCAAGCGGTGGTGAAGGCCTGCATCGCGGCCGGCGAGGAGATGCGCCATTGGCTGTGGCCCTTCGTCACCGAGCGGCTTGGCTATCCGCATATGACGGGCGATGACGCGGTCGGCCGGTTGCTGCGCCTGTCGGCCAATCCGGACATGCAGATGTCGCCGGAGCGGGTGGTGAGCAATGTCTGTGGCCTGCTGGTGGGGGCGATCGAGACGACGAGCCAGGCGATCGTGCAGGCGATCGCCGAGCTGCTCGCCCGCCCCGCGGTCTTAGCCGAGGCGATCGAGGCGGCTCAAGAGCCCGACCCCAGCCGCTTTGACGGCTACGTTTTTGAAGCACTGCGGTTTAATCCCATCACCGGCCTTCAGCTGCGCTACATCGCCCGCGACGGGGTGATTGGCACGGGAACGCCCTATGCCACGCCGGTCAAGGCTGGCCAGCGGCTTGCGGCGTGTACCGGGGCGGCGATGTTTGACCCCGACTTGTTCCCCGATCCCACCGCCTTCAAGCCGGATCGGCCCCGTGCGGCCTATTTCCACATGGGTTTTGGCCACCACGAGTGCCTTGGCAAGCACGTTGGTCTGGTCGCCATCCCCGAGGCGATCCGGCAGCTCTTGCGCGTCCCAGGACTCGCCGCCGCGCCCCCTCCGGCCGGTGTCATCGACTTCGCGGGGGGGCCATTCCCCGCGCACTTCCACGTGACGTGGCCGACCACACGTCCGGCTTGATGTCCCTCCACAAGGAACCTTGGCATGCTCAGTGGACTGGTTGACGCCTTAAAGCCGCGCGTCCGACGTGTGGTTTTGTATGTGTTGAGGTCGTTTCCGGGGTTTTGGCGGGCAATCGCCGGTATTGGCTTGCTCTATCGGCCGCTCAATCGCTTCGTCATCAATCTGTCGGTCAATATCACCCGGCGGCGGCCCCACGCCTATTCCACGCTGACGTCCTATACGTCCTGGTCATCCTTGACCGACAAGACCTATTTGGGCCGCCATTTGCCCGCCAAGGTGGCGCCGGCGGATCTGCCGTCGGTGCGCGAGCTCACCGCGCTGTTTCGCCGCCCGGAGGCGAACGCGCCGGTGTGCCCGAAGTCGACCTTGTTGTTTCCCGTGTTCGCGCAATACCTCACAGATGGGTTCTTGCGCACCAATATGAACGATCGGCGGCGCACCACATCGAACCACGATATCGACCTGTCGCCGCTGTATGGCCTGAACAAGACCCAGACCGATGTGCTGCGCGAGCGCAGCGACGCCCCTGGCCGACGCGGGCGAATGAAGGCGCAGATCATCAACGGCGAGGCTTTTCCGCCGGATCTTTACGAGGCCGATGGGGTCACGGTGCGGGCGGAATTTTGCCACCCTCAAACCGGTGCGCCGCTGTTGGACTTGCCCATCGGGTTTCGCACGGTGGCGAGCGAAAAGGGCGAGGCCATGAACGGCCACGACCGGCGCATCTTCGCGGTCGGTGGCGACCGGGCCAATGCAACGCCCCTGGTCGCCATGATGAACACGGTGTTTCTGCGCGAACATAACCGATTGGCCGGGGAGCTCGAAGGGCGCAACCCCACGTGGGACGATGAGCGGGTGTTTCAGACCGCGCGGGCGATGGTGATCGTCATCTTCATCAAGATCGTGGTGGAGGAGTACATCAATCACATCTCCTCGCTTGCGGTTCCGCTGACGGCCGATCCCAGCGGAGCGTGGACGGCGCCGTGGAACCGGCCGAATTGGATGACGGTGGAGTTCTCGCTCCTGTATCGCTGGCATCCCATGATCCCCGATGAAATGACCTGGAAGGGAGCGCGCGTCCACAGCGGCCGGATGGTGCTCGATAATCGTTATTTGACCGAAGTCGGCCTCACGGAGGCCTTGCGGATGACCAGCGCGACCCACACTGGGGTCCTTGGACTTGGCAATACCGCGTCGTTCCTGCTTCCCGTCGAGGAGGCCGCGATCCAGCAAGGCCGAGATCAACAGCTGCCCCCCTATAACGACTATCGCGAGATGGTGGGGCTGGCGCGCGCGCGCACCTTCGCCGACATCACTGCCAAGCCGGAGCGCCAGCGCGCGCTTGCCGCCTTGTATGGCACGCCGGACCGGGTCGATTTCTATGTCGGTCTGTTCGCCGAGGATGTGAACCCGAACACCCCCATGCCCACCTTGATCGGGATGATGGTGGCGCTTGATGCGTTCTCGCAGGCGCTCAACAACCCGCTTCTGTCGGAGCATGTCTTCAACGCGAAGACCTTCACCGATTGGGGCTTCAAGGAAATCCAGAAACGGCAAACGATCGCCGACCTGATCGCCCGCCAAGCGGGGCGCGAGGGCGAGGTCGATCCGGCGATCGTGATGACCCGGTCGGATTGGCGTCGTGGCCCGGCCATGTTCTGATCCAAGGAGGCTTGGGCGATGCAGGCGCGGATGGTTTTCTCTGGGATGCGGGAAAATGGGGAACGACATTCTCGCCCGTGCGATGGTTGCGGACGGGGCGGGTTTGACCTGATCGGCGAGCTGCGCGATATCTGAGGGGCTTAAACCAGAACACATCAGCGCCTCAGGGAGACACCCATGTCCGACCGCGTACCCGGCTTTTCGACGCTTGCCATTCATGCCGGCGCTCAGCCCGACCCGTCGACGGGCGCGCGGGTGACGCCGATCTATCAGACTACGTCGTTTGTGTTCGACGATGTCGATCACGCCGCGTCGCTGTTCGGCTTGCAGGCGTTCGGCAACATCTACACCCGCATCACCAACCCCACGACGGCGGTGCTCGAAGAGCGCGTTGCCGCGTTGGAAGGCGGTACGGCGGCGCTGGCGACGGCGTCGGGTCACGCTGCGCAGATGCTTGTGTTCCACACCTTGATGCGGCCCGGCGATCGGTTTGTCGCCTCGCGCAAGCTCTATGGCGGCTCGATCAACCAGTTCAATCACTCCTTCAAGTCGTTCGGCTGGGAAGTGGATTGGGCTGATCCCGATGATCTCGCCAGCTTCGAAGCAGCCATTGGTCCGGCGACCAAGGCGATCTTCATTGAGAGCCTCGCCAATCCCGGCGGCGTCGTCACCGATATCGAGGCGATCTCGGCGATCGCCAAGCGGCACGGCCTGCCGCTCATCGTCGACAACACGCTGGCTACGCCGTATCTGTGCCGGCCGATCGAGCATGGCGCGGACATCGTGGTGCACTCGCTGACGAAATTCCTCGGCGGCCATGGCAATTCGATCGGCGGCATCCTTGTGGATGGTGGCACGTTCGACTGGCGCGCTGCGGGGCGCTATCCGTTCCTGTCGGAGCCGCGGCCGGAGTATCAGGGCATGGTGCTCGCCGAGACGTTCGGCAACTTTGCCTTCGCGATCGCCGCGCGCGTGCTTGGCCTGCGTGACCTCGGGCCGGCGCTGTCGCCGTTCAACGCGTTCCAGATCCTCACCGGCATCGAGACCTTGCCCCTGCGCATGCAAAAGCATTGCGCCAACGCGGTCGATGTCGCCAAGTGGCTCAACCAGGACAACCGGGTGAGCTGGGTGAGCTATGCGGGCCTGCCGGGTGACCGGCACCACAATCTGGGCCAGAAGTACATGCCGCGCGGCCAAGGGGCGGTGTTCACCTTCGGTGTCAAGGGTGGTTATGACGCGGGCGTCAAGCTGGTGTCGTCGGTCAAGCTGTTCTCCCACCTAGCTAATGTTGGCGACACCCGCTCGTTGATCATCCACCCGGCGTCGACCACCCATCGGCAGCTGTCGGACGACCAGAAGCGTCTGGCGGGCGCGGGCCCGGAGGTGGTGCGCCTGTCGGTCGGCCTGGAAGACGCCGCCGATCTGATCGCCGACCTCGACGACGCGCTGGCGGCCGCGGCATGACGACGGGACCGGCTCTCTTGCGCGATTTGCACGCCGCCGACTGGGCGGCGTTCGAGCCGCTGTGGGCGGGCTATCTCGTGTTTTATCAAACCGAACTTCCCGCCGAGATCAGCCAGCTTGCCTTCGAGCGGCTCGCCGATCCCGGCCGGGCCGACATGGGCTGCCTCGTGGCCGAGCTTGACGGCGCGATGGTGGGGTTTGCGACCTATGTGCTGCATCCCTCGACGTGGTCGAAGGGGCCTTATTGCTATTTGGAAGACCTGTTCACCGCTCCCGCGGCGCGCCGGCGGGGCGTGGGGCGGCAGTTGATCGAGGCGGTTGCCGCCCGGGCGCAAGCCCTCGGCGCGCCCAAACTCTATTGGCAGACCCAAGAGACCAACACGACCGGCCGCGCGCTTTATGACCAGCTGGCGTCATATGATGGCTTCATTGTCTATCAACGACGTTTCGAAAGCCCGGTTTGAGATCCCGCGATGTGCGCTTAACAATTGGCCGGCGTTCATGGGCGCGTCACACCCATGCGCGAAGCACAACAACCGCCGCGATGCTTCCCACGTGGCCGCGCTTGCCATAGGATCGACCAAGTTGCCGGTCACCGTTCTTCAAGTCCGTCCCGCGGACTGTTGGAGCGACCGGTAATGGTGGTGAGTTGGCGTGGCCCGTGTCGATCAGCCGCGTGACCGCCTTGCCCGTGAGACCCGGAGAATCCCATGACTCGCCTTCTGTCCGCAGCGCTCGTCCTCCTGGCCCTGATGGTGCCCGCCTTTGCCCAAGCGCAAGACCCGACCGCCTTGGTGAAGTCCTTCTATTCGGAGGGCTATAGCGAATCGGACATGCCGCTGTCGGAGCGCCTGCGCAAGGTGTTCAAGGCCGCCGAGGAAGCCTCGGTGAAGGCGGAGGCCCCGGTGAGTGGGCTCGATTTCTCCTGGACGCTCAACGGCCAGGATTTTGACGAAGGCGTCTATCAGACCGTCAAGCTCAAGGTGCTTTCCAGCACCGCCGACAAGGCGACCGTGCAGGCCCTGTTCAAGAACTTCGAACCGCAGGAAATCCACTACGTCCTGATCAAGGAAAAAGGCGCCTGGGTCGTCGACGATATCATCTCCAAGACCGGCGACGGCTGGAAGCTCTCAGAGCTATTGGCCGAAGGCGCGAAGGGGAATTGATGGGGGGATGAGGGCCAGAACAACAAAGTAAAACTGTGATCCTACATCTGTATCCGTACCTCTGACGACGCTTTGCACGGCCCACAGAAAACAATGAAAACGCATCACATTCGTTAAGCCAGCAGGCACACTGGATCCTGAACCATTGGCCGACAATACCAACACTTCTGTGGCTCGCGTTGCGCTCATCGTCGCCGGCGATGAGCCGTCGCCGTTTTTTTACGCTTCGGTGTCTGACGCAGAGTTGGACATGGAGGCTATTGATGTTCGGGATGGTGTTTACACGGCTGCTTATGGACCGAATGGTGAGCCTTACAGTATTGGTACAGAGGGTGAGCGAGTCATTATCCGCCCAACAGGAGAGCCACCACAGCCTGAAAAATTGAGGGCACTTATCCTCCCTTACTTCGATTTCATCGGCGAAAAACCAGATGACAACGTCAGTCTAGCATCGCTATTGGAGCGCTGCCCACCAGAGAATATAGAAGGCGGACCGGGAATCATTGCAAAATCGATTATTTTTGGCTTACCCCTTTTGTTGATAATAGGCGTCATCTACGCGTTAACTTGATACACGCCCACCAAAAGCTAAACCGGCAACGCACCCGCATCGCCCCACTTACGTGGGTGCAGTCCCCTCACATCCCCCGCCCCAACACCTTCCTCACTGCCATTTCCCCGCCCGCGATCACTGCGCGGACCTGGGCGGGGTCGAGTTTGAAGCGGGTGGGCACTTTGCCGAGCGTGGCGGCGGTCGCTTGGTCGAGGTCGTCGAACGAGACGGTCACGACGCGCACGTTGACATCGCGGCATTTCCAGCCTTCCAGGCTGCCACGCACCGCTTCGATCTCAGCCATGGGGAGCGCGCAGCGCCAGTCGGCCAAGCGCTCCTTCCAGGTGCGCATTTGCAGGCGAAACACCTCAAACGACGAGCGCACCGCGCTGCCAATCGCGGTGTCGGTGGCGGCCATCAACAAATCGCCCCCGGTGGGCCCTTCCAGCGTGCGCGACCAGTCGGCGTTGTCGGAGCGGCCGGCATCGACGACGATGAAGATGAATTCCTTGAGCGCGATGGCGTCTTCCTTGGCAAGCGGCTTCCACGGGAACTCCCCGGCCGCCACGGCGACATTGACGGCTTGCAAACCCCAATTGTCGGTCAGACCACCGTCGAGCAACTTGATGAACTTCACGGCCTTGGGATCGCGATAGGCTTCCAGCGCGCGCACATAGGCCTTCACATTGGCGGACGCTTCAGGCCCGCTGGCGGCTGCCTGCAGATGCAGCGGGACGCGGAAGCCGCAGCGATCGGCGAAGCTTTGCACCACGATCGGCGCGAAGATGACCGGCACGGCGGCGGACGCCGCGACGGCCTCCGAAATGGGGAAGCGCGATAGATCC
This sequence comes from Rhizobium sp. Q54, assembly GCA_943373055.1. GTDB lineage: Bacteria > Pseudomonadota > Alphaproteobacteria > Rhizobiales > Ancalomicrobiaceae > CALSBD01. Next base: position 2,911 of record CALSBD010000029.1, on the reverse strand, counting down.
GAGCAGATCGCCGCGAAGGTGAGTGGCTCGAACACGAAGGGCGCCTTGGCGTTGACGTCGGACGCGTTAATCCACACGGTCGGGCGGCCAGGCGCGTTGAACGCGCTCAAGGTGGCGCCGCCGAACAGGTTCTCGTCGAGCCACTTGGGCAAGTTGGAGCGGTCATTGACGCCCGAGCTTGCCGCGCGGGCCAGATTGGTGGGGTCCCACAGCGCGGTGCGCAAGCCGGCTTCGGCGTCCTTGTAGAGAAACCGCTGCTCGTAATCCTGGAAGATGCGTCGCCCGGCCAGGCCGAAATAGGCCGCCGTCACCGACCCACCCGAAACGCCCGACACGAAGCGCACTTGATCGACGAGCCGCCCGCTGCCCGACAGCGCCGTGGCATCGAGCCCCTTGAGCACCCCATAGGAAAACGCCGCCGCGCGCATACCGCCGCCGGAGAACGACAACCCCACGAGCGTGGACGACAAGACGTCGTCACCGGCGATCGTCTGGGCCTGAACAAGCGGGGGAATGCTGGTGGGTTGATTGAGCGGCGCGTTATCAAGCGTCGAGCAGCCCAAAAGCCCCAAAGCGAGGGCAAGGGCGGCACACGACCGGGACACGGGAAGCCAGGTGCGGATCATGGGTCCTATCAAACATTATGGGTGGCGCGCGCCGAGGGGCGATTGACCGGGACAGGCGCGCCGCCCGCCTGCCATGGGCGACCTTTGCGGCGATGCCATGGCGCGACCCCGGTGTCGAGGCGCGAATAGGCACGCCTGACGCGCGGCCGCGGCAGTCCTCGCACGCTTGCCGCTCCCCGTCAAAATGCTTAGGTTCGCGCAGCTTTACGACGAGGATGTCATGGATTTCGCGCTCAGCCCCGAAGCTCGCATGATTCAAGAGACCGCGCGCCGCTTGGCGAGCGAAAAACTTGCCCCCCTCGCCGCCACCCTTGACCGAGGCGAGGGCCGCGAGGCCTTTTTGGCCAATCTGAAGCTTCTGGCTGACCAAGGCTTCATGGGCCTTGCGGTCTCATCCGATCATGGCGGCAGCGAAGCCGGCACCATCGCCTTCGCGCTCGCCATCGAAGAGCTGGCCCGTGGCTGCGCGGCGACGGCGGTGACCACCTCGGTGACCAACATGGTGGCGGAGGTGATCTCGGCGGTCGGCACGCCGGCGCAAAAGGACACCTATGTGACGGCGATTTGCGACGGGCGGTTCTCGGCCGGCGCGTTCTGCCTCACCGAGGCGGGCGCGGGCTCGGACCCGGCGGGCATGAAGACCCGCGCGCGGGCCGAGGGCGATGGGTTTATCCTCGACGGCGAAAAGATCTACATCACGTCGGCGGAGTATGCCGGCGTGTTCGTCGTGTGGGCGGTCACCGACCCCGCCGCCCCCAAGGGCAAGGGCATTAGCTGTTTCCTGGTGCCGGCAGGCACGCCGGGCCTCATCATCGGCCGGGCGGAAACCAAGATGGGCCAGACCGGCTCGGCCACCAATGTGGTGACATTCGACGGCTGCCGGGTCGGCCGCGACGCGCTGATGGGGCGGCTCAATGATGGTTTCCGCATCGCGGTGGGCGAGCTCGCGGGCGGGCGCATCGGCGTGGCGGCACTGTCGTTAGGCATCGCGCGCGCGGCGATGGACGCGGCCAAGCGGTATATCGTTGATCGGCGCCAGTTCGGCCAAGCGATCGCCGACATGCAGGGCATTCAGTGGATGGTCGCCGACCGGGAAACCGAGCTAGAGGCGGCGCGCCTGTTGATCCTGCACGCCGCGTGGCTGAAGGAGACCGGGCAGCCCTTCGCCAAGGAAGCCTCAATGGCCAAGCTCTATGCCTCCGAAGCTGCGGGCCGGGCGACCGACACGGCCGTGCAGCTGTTTGGCGGGGCGGGCTACTGCGCGGATTATCCCGCCGAGCGGCACATGCGCGACGCGCGCATCACCCGCATCTATGAGGGCACCTCCGAAATCCAGCGCTTGATCATTGCGCGCGAAACCTTCCGCAACGTGACAAACGGCTAATCGCCAAACAAGGACAGCATCGATGGATTTGGGCATCAAGGGCCGCAAGGCGATCGTGTGCGCGGCGTCCAAGGGGCTTGGCCGGGCCTGCGCCGAGGCCTTGGCGGCGGAGGGCGTGACGGTGCTGATCACCGCGCGCGGCAAGGACGCGCTGGAGGCAACCGCCGACGTCATCCGCACAGCCGGTGGCACGGTGTCGACGCTCGCCACCGACGTAACGACACCGGAAGGACGCGCGGCGATCGTCGCGGCGATGCCCGACGCGGACATCCTCATCAATAATGCTGGCGGGCCGCCGCCCGGCTCGTTCCGCGATTGGGACGAAACCCACTGGCAAGCCGCGGTCAACGCCAACATGGTGAGCCCGATCCTTCTCACCAAGGCGCTTATTGATGGCATGATCGCCCGTGGCTTCGGCCGCATCATCAACATCACGTCTTCGGCCGTGAAGGCGCCGATCCCGATCTTGGGCCTCTCGAATGGCGCGCGGGCGGGACTGACCGGCTTTGTCGCCGGGCTCGCCCGCGATGTCGCCAAGCACGGCGTGACGATCAATAACCTGTTGCCCGGCCCGTTCGAGACCGACCGCCTGTTTGGCACGTTGGAGGCGGAAGCCAAGCGCACCGGCAAGACGCGCGACGAGGTGGCGGCGAGCCGGCAGGCGACCAACCCGACCGGCCGCTTCGGCCAGCCGGCGGAGTTTGGCCATGTGTGCGCGTTCTTGTGCTCGGTGCATGCGGGCTACATGACGGGGCAAAACATCCTTTTGGACGGCGGTGCCTATCCCGGCACCATGTGAGACCCGGACACAGGCGGATCGAGCGGGAAAGGGCGCCACGCCATGGCGGCGATCGACATCGCGACGGGCTGGTCACCGGGATTGATCGGATGGGTGGTCGGC